>CAXBFT010000369.1:0-1502 GCA_963974945.1 uncultured Alphaproteobacteria bacterium | reverse complement strand
GGCTATACCGATGAGCTGAATGCCCATCATAAAGCGCAGGCCAAGCCCTTGCAGCATGCAAAAGTCGCGATGATCAAAAACCATAGAGAAATCCGCACAAGCCTCGACACCTTTCAAAGTCAACGCTGGCAGAGCGAAGAGATGAAGCGCGCCGCAAGCATTCGCAGTGGTTTTAAAGGCATTTGGGATAAGCTTAATGGTCGCTACTGGAAAACCAATGAGCAAGAAACATGGCAAGCCCATCTTCGCGATAAAAAGCAACGCGAAGAGCTTATTCAAAGCCAGCTTATCGAACGGCAAAATCTACAAATTCAAATCAATCTTCTTCATGGAAGCCAAGAAAAAGAACGCCTTGCCTTGCTGCGTGATTTAACCCTCGCCGCAAAATATGAAGAGAAAAACAGACCGGCGCAAGAGCGCGCAAAAGAGAAGACATCTAAAGCGCATGATCGTGATGCGCCCGATATTGATTTTGAGCCTGAGATATAAATGGGTGCGAGAAAAGAAAGGATAGACACATGGCAGAGCATCAATGCCCATCTTGCGGCCATAAACCCCATTGGAGCGAGGCCTTTGCAAAGTTTGGCTACAATGATGGCGATGGCATTATCTATACGCCAATCATTGCCCAAGCTCTTGAGGGTGCTGGCTACAGCGTAAAATACTCTCGCTGGTCGCCGCATAACACACTGATCTATTCTATCCAAAAATACGGTATCGAATACATGCCATTGTATGACCCTGCCACCCGCATCGGCTATGACGATCCAAGGGATTATCTCGCGCAGGACGTTACTGATTTACTGGATCAACTATTTGGAGAGCAGATCACAACATTTGTTACAAAGTGACATTTTGTTGTTTTGGTTATAGCCTATAAGCAGTACAACTTTATTTTATGAAGCAGGCTATGCGTCTTTCTATTGAGATTTCACCCGAACAACTTCAGCGCCTCAAAGCGTTAGCGGCGCGACAAGGTAAATCCATTAAGGATTACGTTCTCGATAAAACCCTGCCAAACTCAGGTGAAAACCTTTCCTTGCAAGAGCTTGAGGGATTCCTTGCCCCGTGCATTGCGGCGGCTCATCGCGGTGAGCTTTCAACCAAATCTGTTGATGAAATTTTTGCCGAGGTTGAGCTGGAAGAAAGCAACGCATAATGACACGGCCTTATGATTTGTAAAAGACGCTGAACATGATCTTCGTGAGGTCGCACGTTATACCATTAAAAGAATGGGGATGTGAAAAAGCCCGTCATTATCAGCGTGATCCATGAAAAACGTAACATCGTAAACCGCCTGTCCGAAATACTTTTATAATTTAGTGCTTAGCTCCCTACTCAAAGTCTTGGTAGAAACGCCGAGTTTTTTTGCCAGTGCGGTGATGGTTATTTGTGGGCTAGATTGGAATTGCTCGCCTGCCCATTCAATTTGTTGCGGCGTTAATTTCTTGGGGCGGCCTAGTTTTTTGCCGCGTTTACGGGCGGCTTCCATTCCCGCTTTT
>CAXBFT010000368.1:0-1512 GCA_963974945.1 uncultured Alphaproteobacteria bacterium | reverse complement strand
TTAAAGGCGGGGTTAAATCAGAAGGAAGTTCATTCGGGCAATGCGGTGAAGCGGGGTGTCGCTTTGATATAAACGGATATAAGTTATCCTTTTTACGTCTTGCATATAACCAGTATGAGGAATGCGCGTGGGCGCAAGTGATCATTAGTGTTTCGCCAATTGATAAGAAAAAATGCGCCGCACCGGTCATTATTGATAAATTTGATACATGGAAAAACGGAGCGTATAGTCTGTACCTACCGCAAAATGGCGCTGTTCACTATGACTATGTGATTCATAACAAAAAACGCCCATGGTCAGGCCTATCAAAGGATTAGAAAAAAATTAATGATAGGTGCGTAGCAAGCTTACAAGTTTTCCTTGTATCTTAAGTCTATGCGCTTCAAGGATTTGTGGCTCATGATTTTCATTTTCAGGCTGTAAAATTACCATGCCATTTGTGCGTTTTAAACGCTTTAATGTTACTTCCAAGTCATCAACGAGGGCAACGATAATGTCGCCATCACTCGCATTGTTGCATTTACGGATGATCACGGTGTCGTGATTATGAATACCCGCATTTATCATGGAATCTCCATCAACATTTAGGGCATAATGTTCCCCCGTCCCAGCCATGCCTTGGGGGATTTGGATGGTTTGCCCTTCGTCACGAATTGCCTCAATCGGTGTTCCTGCGGCAATGCGTCCATAAAGGGGGATTTCATCAAACGGGCTGTAATTTGCCGCGGCGAATTGTGTCGCCGCAATCTCACGAGAGATATTTGCTGCAAAACTCCGGTCATCTTCTTTTGGTTTAAAACCGTCAGGCAGTTTTTTAATTTCAATAGCGCGCGCACGATGTGGCAGGCGTTCTATATATCCGCGCTCCACTAATGCAGAAATAAGGCGGTGAATACCTGATTTAGATCGCAATCCAAGTGCATCTTTCATTTCCTCAAACGATGGAGGAATGTCATCTTCGGACATTTTTTCATGGATAAAAAGTAGTAAATCTTTTTGCTTTTTGGTGAGCATGATTAAAATATATCCTATATTTCATAAATGAGTCGTTTGATTACACTTAATTTGTTCTACTTTAGTTCTTCTTTTGTGTCAATATGTTCTTAAAATAATTTAAGTATTAATCAATACGAATATAAACATCCCACCGTAATTTATATTCAAAATCATAGCGCGTATCTTTATAGAAGAAGGCCCTGTCAATTTCAATGGTATCTGTTTTGTTATAGTGCGAAAGGGCGTAGGTTTCTTTAATAAAAGAGGCCATTTCATTATCTTGTATGAGCAATAGTGATGGTGATTTTTCTGTAATATCTTGTGTGATGTATTTTTTATATTTGTCCTTTAATGCATTAATATCATCAGTGGATATATTATCAGGCAATGTAACAAGTCCTTCAAAGGCCGGCTCAAACCAGAATGATGGAAATCTGTTCGCGCTTTCATGATTTGAATAGAAGATCATCTGGTTCATTATATCCATATTCTCATGGGTCATATAAAATGTGCAAG
>CAXBFT010000367.1:0-1563 GCA_963974945.1 uncultured Alphaproteobacteria bacterium | reverse complement strand
TTTGTTTTGGCGGGTGCATTTGCAATCTGGGCAGTGCCTAAAATCGCCCGCTTTGTGTCAAAGACATGGAAAAGCTATCAGGAACGACTGGCCAATCATAAAAGGCTTGAGAGCGAACAGAATGATTTGTTCTTACGGTTTTCTGATAAGCCGATCACCATGCGCTCATTTCATCCCGTTTATTTCCTGTTTGTGATAATCGGGTGTTTTGTGGCCGTACATGCCGTCAGTGAAGCTCATGACTTTGCACGGCATGAGGGATGGATTAGAGAAATCCCAAGAGATTACCGAGATGTGCAATATGTGATTTGGACTGCCCTCTTCTTCGTCGTCACAATTAGTGTCTTTAGCATCATCACAAAGATTATTAGCAGGCTTGTGCCTGCCTTAAACTTTTACCCCTCATACGGCCAGTTGTTAAAACAGGCGCATAAAACAAACACGCCGCGCGAGGCTTTGGAGATTGCACCGTCATTACGCGCGGCTTCAAAATATCATGTCAGATCACCCTATGATCTTTTCGTGTTTGCAAACGCCCTATTCTCAAAATCAGATGATACGGCCTTCTATAAAAATGCCCGTCTTCTCGATGCGCTGAATTTTTCAGAAATGCATTTTCCGCAAGCTTATGATGATGAAAATTTTAGACGAAAATATTGGAATTATGCCCGTCATATTTTTAAGCTTTTGCATTTCCGCGAAGTCCCGAATATTGAAAATTCATTCTTCGCCCTGCCCTATCCTATCCTGAGGATGAAAAAGTCAAAGCAGAAGAGCTGAAAGAACGCCTGAAAACAGAGCGTGAAAAATTCCAAAATGAACCTGTTACCGTTTGGTCAAAATCACCCGATCAGATCACTTTGGATGATGCTCTTGAGATTGTCGGTCTCAACGAAGTGCCCCCCTTAAAGATACTTCACAAACTTCATTTGGCCGTGGAAGAAGATCACAAAAACGATCCCAAAAAGCAGCAGCTAACAGCTAAGGCCTTTGAGATATTAGGCTGCACCGCCGTTCAAAAAGAAATGGCATAGCCCAAAAGCTAGGGCGACGCTTTTCGTGTTTTTATACTTAATGCAGAACCTGAAATGCATTGTATATCAAAGCTTAGCGCAACATTTTCGTGAATTAACAAACACTATAAACGAAACATAATGTTTCTTAAATAAAGGGCGCATGTTTGTGCGTTTAAAGTGGTTTTTAAGTGTAGAGAATTACGATTCTAAGTGTTTTGAAAAGAGGTCTTCGCCCTCTTCTATTCGCCGTTTTATGAATCAACATTTCCAGCTTACATCGACGTCCCCGCCTGTTTCAATAGCCTTGCTTACCCCCGCCCGCGCAAACGTGTTGGGGCAAGTGAATCCTGCTCGCAGGACAAGTCTGTGAAGTCGGTTTCTTACGATTGACCGTCATACCGCAGACGCGGGTTTTAGGTATGACGCTCGCCGCTTGGCAAGGTTTCATGAACGGGGCTGTTCCCTGTTCGGTCACTTAAAAAGAGGATTGAAAAATCATGTCAGAGACATTCACAGAGGAAGAAAAAAGAGGCGTATTTTTACGCGC
>CAXBFT010000366.1:0-1572 GCA_963974945.1 uncultured Alphaproteobacteria bacterium | reverse complement strand
ACCATTCTATAAACCTATTTCTAAATTTCATTTACGATAATCTTAAATCACATCGATTTCAAAGTCTTATCGTAAAACACTCTAATTTTGCCCTAAAAAAACTATTACTCATCATCTGATAACGCGTTCATCAGAATCAAATTCCTTAGTTTCTCTTCTTCATCTTCACTAACTGCGTTCTTCCACCCATTTAGTATCTCTCGCTCTAACCCCGCAGCATTACCGTCTTTCCAATACTCAAGCCATCGGCTTTGAACATCTTCGCTCTGCGCAGACGGAGAACAAAAAGATGCGTGAACATATACAGATTCGTTGCAAATGTCACCAATTTCTTGTGAATGACCTGAATTTTTAAGGTGTTGCACAAAATCAAGAGGATTTTTTTTCCACTCATCTCCGTCAGACAGATACATAATAACCGCCTGCCTTAAGCGTTCTGCGCCATATTCACCAAATTTCATCTCCAATAAGACATCTTCAACCCCATCAAAAATATGTGGATGATTTACAATGCCCGCCAATAAAACCCGCGAATAAAGCGCCCGCGCATGACTTTTTGGTGCGGCTGGACGCATAAGAATGGGTCTGGAATTGTTTTTCTGATCAAATCGCCCACCTCCTCGTGATTGATTCGAAAAATTCTTACGCGCAAAAAAGGTATTTGAAATTTTCTCTTTCAACAATGAGCTATAATGCACCTGCACGTCTTTATTGGCGATGCGCGCGACCTCGTTATTAAGCTGCTGAATTACACCTGCGCGCATTTCAGGTGTCTTAAATTCACGCCCCATAATGTAAGAATTCCAAATAAAATCGAACAGAGATATAGAGCGCGCCAATATAGCCTGTAACCCCTTCACGCCCTTTGCCTTGATCAAGCTATCAGGATCCTCGCCATCAGGCATAAAGGCAAAGCTTACGCTGCGCCCTGGCTCCAATAAAGGCAACAGGCGCTCTGCCACACGCGATGCGGCCTTACGACCGGCATTATCACCATCAAAACAAAGGATAGGAACCTTATTATAATCAGGGATCATCTCCCACATTGCTACTATTTGCTCCTCTGTCACTGCTGTTCCCATTGGGGCAAGTGCGCTTCGCACGCCTGCTTGCGCGCAGGCAATCACATCCAAATACCCCTCAACCAGAACAATATTCTGCCCATCTGCGGCGGCGCGGCGCGCTGTTGGCTCACCATAAAGCATGCGGCCCTTATGAAATAATGGGGTTTCGCTAGAGTTTATATATTTAGGCGGCGTAAAGTCATTGCGTGTTGGCGGCCTGATATGTTCCGGCAATACACGACCGCCAAAGGCAACAATTCGGCCACGGCGATCAGGAACGGGAAACATAATACGATCACGAAAGAATGTATAAGGATCACCGCCACGCGTCGATGGTTTTAACACCCCCGCCTTGATCATATCCTTATCTTCAAAACCCTTGGATAAAAGATGCTTGCGTACAACCTGCCCGTCTTCAGGCGCAAAGCCAATACGAAATTCAGAGATCGTTTCCATGCTCAAGCCGCGATCCAATAAATATTTCAGCGCGTCTTCATTGCGCGGCAGA
>CAXBFT010000365.1:0-1582 GCA_963974945.1 uncultured Alphaproteobacteria bacterium | reverse complement strand
CCGAAGTAATCGGTCCGGGTGTTGGTCAGGAGTTTGCCTCAACAAAAGATGGCTTGACGATATGGGAAGATCATTTCTATCCGGAAATCATTGACCCTGACACGGGAGAAGTATTGCCCGACGGCGAAGAAGGTGAACTTGTCTTTACATCGCTAACGAAAGAAGCATTTCCAATTATTCGTTATCGAACGCGCGATATTACACGTTTGTTGCCGCCGACGGCATGTTCTATGCGGCGTATTGCGCGTATCACAGGCCGTAGTGATGATATGATGATTATCCGTGGCGTGAATGTATTCCCAATGCAAATTGAAGATTTGATCTGTAAAGATGATCGTCTTGTACCACATAATTCGTCGTGAAGGTCCGATGGACACATTGACGGTCGTTGCGGAGGCTTCAGAAAAAACAGCAAATGAAGCTGATCGCATTTCTGCGGGAAAAGAACTGGAAAAACAGATTAAAGTAACGATAGGGGTTTCGTCTTCTGTTATCATTAAAAAAGCCGGCGATGTACCGCGATCTGAAGGGAAAGCAAAACGTGTTTATGATTTAAGAGGTTAGTAAAATAATTAATTGACCAAATGGTCGATTAATTATATGGTGATGCACTTAAAAGGTAATCGGGAAACTAAAATGTATACTACTGATTTAAGAACAGACGAAGAAAAAGCAAAAGCGGCAAAAGATGATATCAAGATTGTTGAGGAAGGCGAAGCAGCCTTTCAGGCGCGTATAGATGTTGATGATTATATCGAACCAAAGGATTATATGCCTGAAGGGTACCGCAAAACCCTAATCCGCCAAATGTCACAGCACGCACATTCGGAAATTGTTGGAATGCACCCGGAAGGTAATTGGGTCACACGTGCGCCGACATTGAAGCGAAAATTAATCTTGATTGCCAAAATTCAGGACGAGGCTGGGCACGGTCTTTACTTATATAGCGCAGCAGAAACGCTTGGTGTTCCTCGTGATGAGTTAATACGCCAATTGCATGCAGGGGAGGCAAAATATTCTACTATCTTTAATTATCCTACCTTAAACTGGGCAGACGTTGGTGCGGTTGGCTGGCTTGTTGATGGCGCAGCTATTACCAACCAAATTCCGCTTTGCCGCTGTTCTTACGGTCCGTATGCGCGGGCGATGACACGGGTGTGTAAGGAAGAAAGTTTCCACCAGCGTCAAGGATATGAAGCTCTTTTAGAAATGATGAAGGGCACAGATGAACAAAAAAAGATGGTTCAAGACGCTTTTGATCGTTTGTTCTTTCCTTCGTTAATGATGTTTGGCCCACCAGATAGCGATTCCGCCCATAGTTCGCAAAATATGGCTTGGAAAATTAAACGTTTTTCCAATGACGAACTACGTCAGCGTTTTGTAGATGCAACTATCCCGCAAGCTGAATTCCTAGGTCTTAAAATACCTGAGCAAATTCAATGGAATGAAGAAACAGGTCATTATGATTATGGTGAGTTGGATTGGGATGAGTTTTGGTCCGTAGTTAGAGGTGAGGGTATTAGCAATGATGACCGTATGAACGCCAGACATAAGGCATTAAATGAAGGTGCGTGGGTACGTG
>CAXBFT010000364.1:0-1600 GCA_963974945.1 uncultured Alphaproteobacteria bacterium | reverse complement strand
TACTTGTGCCATTTTGCAACATTCTATATATAAATAAAGGTCTCTATAGGAGGCCTTTAGTTTTGGAACAATAAATAAAAACAAATATAAATATCGGAGTTTAAGGAGAACATATGTCCATCAATCAAGCACAACTTGAAAAAATAGCACAAGGAAAAGGGTTTATTGCTGCGCTGGATCAAAGCGGCGGCTCAACCCCAAAGGCCCTTAAACAATATGGCGTAGATGAAAGTGAATATAGCAACGAAGATGAGATGTATGATTTGGTTCATCAAATGCGCACACGCATCATCACCGCCCCCGCCTTTAACGGCGAAAAAGTCATCGGCGCGATTTTATTCGAAAAGACAATGGATAACGCGGTAAACGGCATGCCCACTGCGGAATACCTTTGGAATAAACTTAATGTTGTTCCATTTTTAAAAGTTGATAAGGGCCTTATGGATGAAAAAGACGGCGTACAGCTTATGAAGCCAATGCCTGATCTTGATGCCTTACTTGAACGCGCCGTTGCAAAGAAAGTCTTCGGCACAAAAATGCGCTCCACCGTCAACTCTGCGTCACAAAAAGGCATTGCTGAGATCGCAAAGCAGCAATTCGAAGTCGGCAAACAAATCCTTGGTCATGGCCTTATTCCAATTATTGAGCCGGAAGTGAATATCAAAGCAACCGATAAGGCAGAATGCGAAGCCATCCTTAAGGCAGAGATTCTTAAACAACTTGATGCCTTGGCGGCAGATCAACAAATTATGCTTAAACTTACACTGCCTGAAAAAGCAGGTTTTTACAGCGAGCTGATCAACCATGCTAAGGTTATAAGCGTTGTTGCCCTTTCAGGTGGCTATAGCTTAGAAGAATCATGTGACCGCCTGTCACAAAATGACGGCATGATCGCAAGTTTCTCTCGCGCGCTTAGCAATGATTTAACCGCCGCACAAAGTGATACTGAATTCGGCGCAACCTTAGGGGCGGCGATTGATAAAATCTATACAGCCTCTGTTGCAAAGGTACAAAACCAAGCCGCATAATCATCTATGAATGGGGAGGCATAATCGCCTCCTCGCTCTTATTTCCTCAGACAAGGCAATTTAAACGTGCCGGACAAAAAACAGAAAAAAAACCTCCTCTTCTTCCTGATTAGTGTTTTGTTTATTGCATTGGTTGGATATGAAACAGGTGATTTCAACAAACTTTTCGATGGCTACATCATTGCAAATGAAAAAACTGCCCCTGACATTCCCGCCAATGATAACGTCATAAGCCTTAGCGATAAGGCAAAACATCATATCCTTTACGGCAATAAAACAGGCGGCGGGCATAAATATGGCATGAATAAACCCTGCAAAAGCGAATTCCCCAAAGATTGGAATGACGAAGACATTACCTCTCGCGTAAAAAATATTACCGCCAATGATAATACCCATTGGGAAAAAGAGAGTAACGGCTATTACTCATCAGAGAAAATGGTTGATGGCATTAATATCCGCGTCATTATCGGGCGGGCGCAGAAAAACATCATCACCGCCTATCCGACCAATACAAAACGAAACCCATGCCCGCATTATAATGATTAAAATACGCCCTATATTCTAAAGAATGG
>CAXBFT010000363.1:0-1613 GCA_963974945.1 uncultured Alphaproteobacteria bacterium | reverse complement strand
TGGACGTACTGTTGGTGCGGGCGTTGTTAGTAAAATTGTTGAATAATTAAACTTATTATTCTTAATCAAAAGCCCTGCATATTTATGCGGGGCTTTTTTTTATCTGAATGCACCCTTCACAGACATCTTTGCTATTTTCCTAGAGCGAGTAGAATGCTATATTTAAAAAAAAGGATTATAAACATGCGTTTTTTCATTCTATGTCTTTCAATTTTATTGTTATTTTCGACCGAATCCAATGCGCAGAGCGTGGATGAAAAACCCCTTGAAATTATTATGCCACCGCATCACATTAAAAAATGGAAAATCTCCATGGAACGTGCGGATGGAAGCTATCAACAAACGCTACAAGAATTCAACAAATCACCAGAAGACTTAAAAAACAACATACTAAGACTCCGTGGTATTTATCCAAGAACAAGTCGGTATGCCCCATTCGCAAAACAAGTTATCGATAAATTGGTCGGCTATGCCTATATCGTGGACACATCAAAAGATTCACTTGAATTAAATACGGCATTAGACGACTATAGAACATTATTAGATTACCACATCACAAATTTAGATGTTCTTGATCTTGCTATCACGATGGCGCGCATCAACATTCAATTTGGCGATGAACAATATTTTCAGACCATTAAAGATGGCATTACAGCCTATATCACCAAACGCGGAAAAAATGGGCTAACCCCTGACAGCGCCTATAAAGTGCTTACATATGGAGAGGAAACCTATCTCTTGGCCCTCACCGGAGGCACTATAAAGAAAAGCCTGCTTTATGATGTAAACGGCAGGTATTTCAATGTTCATGACATCGAATTGCCGGATGGAAGTCCTACACAAATTTACGTTGATGTCACTACACCGATTGTGAACGTATTCTATACGCAAAAAACGATGGAAAAAAATGCCCCTCTAAATACAAGACAATGGCAATAATATAACATGACCAAACTCACTGCCCTACATCAAATACATTTAAATCATAATGCCAAAATGGGTGAATTTGCGGGCTATGACATGCCGCTTTATTACGATCTTGGTGTAAAAAGAGAGCATGAATGGACGCGAAGCCATGCAGGCTTATTTGATGTATCACATATGGGACAAGTCAGCCTAAAGGGCACAGGCACGCAAGATTTTCTTGAAAAAATAACCCCGTCTTCTTTTTCTAAACTCGGTGTAAACCATACGAAATATACCGTATTGACCAATCACGATGGCGGAATTATTGACGACCTTATGGTTACAAAAACGGACGAAGATGAATTTCATTTGGTCATTAATGCGGGATGCAAAGATAAAGATATTGATTGGATCAAAAAAAATCTACCAAGCCATATAGAGTTTAAACATTACGATGATTGGGCGCTCATCGCCCTTCAAGGCCCAAAAGCAGAGCGCGTCATGCGCGATGCGCTCAACATTGATTTATCAGACTTACCCTATATGGGGCTTTGGTATGAGGATTACACAATGTTCATCTCTCGCCTTGGTTATACAGGTGAAGATGGATTTGAAATCAGCGTCCCCAATGAAAGCGCCGAAGCACTGTGGAAGACCCTATCATCTCATGATGAGGTAGAACCTGTTGGTTTAGCCGCGCGCGATTC
>CAXBFT010000362.1:0-1618 GCA_963974945.1 uncultured Alphaproteobacteria bacterium | reverse complement strand
CAGGCAAGGAGGAATGATTCCTCAAATAAAATTTTATATTCCAGATGGGGGATGTCAAAGGGGAAGGCCATGATAACCGCATCCATTGTGCCTTGGCGCAGTTTTTCAATCAAGCGATCACTGAAATCTTCATAAAGTTCAAGTTCTAATGCGGGGAAATCTTTTTTCAGATGCGGCAGGATTTCAGGCAGGAAATAAGGCGCAATGGTTGGGATGACCCCAAGGCGTAAAACGCCGCTCATCGGGGGTTTTGTCTCTTGCGCGCGGGCAACGATCAGGTCAACATCACGCAATATGCCGCGCGCCTGCGCCACAATTTCTGCGCCAAGCGCACTTAAATTAACAGAGCGACTGGTGCGGATAACAAGGGGGTGTTCCAATATATTTTCCAAATCACGAATCCCCGCACTTAAGGTTGATTGCGTGACATTGCATGATTGTGCGGCCTTGCTAAAGGATAGCTCGCGCTCTAATGCGATCAGATATTCAAGTTGTCTTATCGTTGGGCGGAACATGGGGCGTGCCTTTTATTTGGTGGTATCTCATGCATTGTATCGTATGCATCGATATATATCTATTGTTTTTTCCGATTGATAGAGCAGGAATTACTCGTTGGATTTTTATATCGGTGTCGGTGACAATAAGCGCATAATCTATTTTCGGATATAAATTTACAGCAACAGGAGAACAGAATGCCTCATAGCAAATGCCCCGTATTAACAACCACAGCAGGGAGTCCGGTCGCGGATAATCAAAATTCACTGACCGCGGGGGAACGTGGGCCGGTTTTGCTACAAGATGTTCATTTGCTTGAAAAGCTAGCGCATCAAAACCGTGAACGCATACCAGAGCGTGTTGTGCATGCAAAAGGATGGGGCGCGTATGGGACATTGAAAATAACTAACCCTGAAATATATGAAAAATATTCCAAAGCCGCCATATTCAAGGCAAACACGCAAACGCAAATGATTGCCCGTTTTTCAACCGTAGCCGGAGAGCTTGGCGCGGCAGATGCAGAGCGCGATGTGCGCGGCTTTGCCCTTAAGTTTTATACCGAGGAGGGAAATTGGGATGTTGTCGGTAATAACACTCCCGTTTTCTTTATTCGTGATCCGCTGAAATTCCCTGATTTTATTCATACGCAAAAGCGTCACCCGAAATCAAATCTGCGCAGTACAACGGCAATGTGGGATTTTTGGTCACTCTCCCCCGAGAGCTTGCATCAGGTGACGATCCTTATGAGTGATCGCGGATTGCCTACGGATGTGCGGCATATCAACGGATATGGTTCCCATACGTATAGTTTCATAAATAAGGATAATGAGCGGTTCTGGGTTAAGTTCCACTTTAAAACCCTGCAAGGGCATAAGCATTGGACAAATGATGAAGCCGCAAATGTAATTGGGCAGAGCCGTGAAACAACGCAGGAAGATTTATACGCTGCCCTTGAAAATGGTGATTATCCGAAATGGAAATTCTGCGTGCAAATTATGCCTGAAACAGATGCGGATAAAACGCCCTATAACCCGTTTGATTTAACGAAAGTCTGGCCGCACGGCGATTACCCGTTGATTGAGGTCGGTGAATTTGAATTAAACCGCAACCCCGAAAACTATTT
>CAXBFT010000361.1:0-1631 GCA_963974945.1 uncultured Alphaproteobacteria bacterium | reverse complement strand
ATGCGCGATGATTTGATCGTATAAAGCCTCACGCTTCTGCTCAGAGAGCTTTTTACTGTCCTTAATCTCGGCAATAAAGCCCATATCCCGTTTATCTTTCGGAATAACCACGCACGCAGCAACGACAGGGCCGCATAAGGGGCCGCGGCCGACTTCATCAACGCCGCAGACAATGCCATCATACTCATCCTCATACGTGAAATCTGCCATAGTTTAACCGTTCATGCTTTTGCTGGCGATTTCAAAAACATCAGGGGCAATATCTTTGATTTCCAATATTTCTGAAAGAGCCATTTTCATTTTTTCCTGACGATCAAGCGTATAGTTTTTCCATGATCGCATTGGGGTTAAAAGGCGTGCTGCAATTTGTGGGTTTATGCCATTTAATACAACCACAGCATCCCGTAAGAAGCGATAGCCTGAACCATCTTCTGCATGGAAAGAGGCGGGGTTATTCATTGCAAAGGCAGAGAATAACGAGCGAGCACGGTTCGGATTTTTAATATTAAAATCAGAATGGGCGCGTAAGGATTCTATACGCTCAATAATATCCGGACGTACGGCGCAGGCTTGCAATGCAAACCATTTATCGATCACCAGTTGATAATCTTTAAATCGATTATGGAAGTCTGCGAATGCCTTTGCAGAATCATTATTTTGCAGATTGGTCAGAATGCCAAGTGCGGCAACGCGATCCGTCATGTTATTGGCGTGATCATATTGCATATAGGCGCGATGTGATGCACCCGCCTTATCTGCTGCTAATAAAGATAGTGCCGTGTTTTGTAAAGCGCGTCTTCCCATGGCCTCAGGGGCGATGGAAAATATTTCCGGCGTACGATTTGCATCATAAAGATCTGAAAGGGTGTCGCTATATTGCGTATAAATCTTCTCCAGTAAAGCCTCACGTGCTGCATGGATTGCGGGTGGGTTAGCGTGCTTGTACTGTTGAGCGATGTAGCCAATTTGCGGCAGGCTTAGGGTGCGCGCCATAAATGCCTTATCAGCATTTTTATCCATGGCATCAACCAAAACCTTACCATAGGCATCAATGTATCTTTTGGTGACATCTTTATCCTCACCTGTCAGCAATCCATTGATAACACGAAGGGCAAAATTTTGTCCTGCTTCCCATCTGTTAAATTGATCGGTGTCGTGTGCCATTAAAAAGGCGAGGTCACTATCGCTATGCTCTGCTTTTAATTTAACGGGTGCAGAGAAGTTTCGTAGAATGGATGGAATGGGCTCCGCATGGATATTTTGTATCTCAAATTTTTGCGTATCCTGGGTCAGCATAAGCACATTATCACCTACCAGATCATGCCCATTATGCGCCATAAGCCCGATAGATACGGGAATAACCATTGGTTTTTTATCCGTCTGACCATTTGTATCCGGTGTTTTTTGCGACAATGTGATGTTATATGTCTCGGTCTTGCCGTCATACTCACCTTTAAATGTGACATCAGGCGTGCCTGCTTGCGAATACCAAAGACGGAATTGTGATAGATCAATCTGTGTCGCATCCTCCATGGCCTGTATAAAATCATCGCAGGTTACGGCTTGTCCGTCATGGCGCTCGAAATAGAGATCTGTGCCTTTACGGTAATTATGCGTGCCCAAAATAGTGC
>CAXBFT010000360.1:0-1647 GCA_963974945.1 uncultured Alphaproteobacteria bacterium | reverse complement strand
CATCCAAAGTGATTTGATCGGGTGATTTTGACCACACGGTAACAGGTTCATTTTGGAATTTTTCACGCTCGGTTTTAAGGCGCTCTTTGAGTTCCTGCTCCTTCACTTTCTCGTCTTCCTGGTAGGGCAGGGCGAAGAATGAATCCTCGATATTTTCACATTCCCGAAAATGCAAAAGCTTAAAAATATGACGCGCGTAATTCCAATATTTGCGTCTGAAATTTTCATCTGCATAGGATTGCGGAAAATGCATTTCTAAAAAATTCAGCGCATCGAGCAAGCGGGCATTTTTATAAAAAGCCGTATCATCAGATTTGGAGAGTAGGGCGTGTGCAAACACAAAAAGATCATAGGGTGATCTGACGTGATATTTTGAAGCCGCGCGTAATGACGGTGCAATCTCCAAAGCCTCACGCGGGGAGCTTATTTTATGCGCCTGTTTTAATAACTGGCCGTATGAGGGGTAGAAATTTAAGGCAGGCACAAGCCTGCTTATAATCTTCGTAATGATGCTAAACACACTGATTGTGACAAGGAAGAAGAGGGCAGTCCAAATCACATATTGCAAATCACGGTAATCTCTTGGAATTTCTCTAATCCATCCCTCATGCCGTGCAAAGTCATGCGCTTCACTCACCGCGTGCGCGGCGACAAAACACCCGATCGTCACGAAAAGAAAATAAACAGGATGAAAGGAACGCATGGTTATCGGCTTATCAGAAAACCGTAAGAACAGATCATTCTGCTCGCTCTCTAGCCTTTTATGCTCGGCCAGTCGTTCCTGATAGCTTTTCCATGTCTTTGAAGCAAAGCGGGCAATTTTAGGCACTGCCCAAATTGCCGCCGCGCCTGCCAGAACGAACGGCCAGTAATTTACCATCACCCAATAGATGCCGTAGAGTATATAACCAAGAATAACGAGAACAATCGCTCCGGGCATATTAACGCGCCCTTACTTTTTTAACAGCTTGGTATTGGTCAGGCTCTTGCGCTCTTCAGCCGTCAATGATCTAAGGTGCTTACCATCAAAAACGCGCCTGATCGGTGTTCCAAAGCCTTCGCCCCATCCGTAAGATGCGTTACAGCTTGGGCAATTATAAGATTGCGAAGGATAATCCTCTTTGAGCTTGTGACAAAAAATCGTGTCACAATGCTCACACCATTGCAGAATAGGGGACTTACAACACGGGCAAGATGCTCCGATTTCAAAATCAACTTCTGCCTCAAAACTGGATTTCCAGTTATCACCATGCACATCAAACGGGCTGCCATCTGCCTTGCTGTAATCTTTATCATCGTAATTGAAACGCTTGCCTGCGTGATCCACCCTTACATAGCCGTCCACGTCATTATCCCATTCAAGCTTTTGCGGATTGCCCATCACAATCACATCAGCACTATCAAAGGGGAATTTCTTGGCCTTATTCCATTCCAAGACAAAGGGCTTGTCTTTATGCTCGCTGCATACGGCTTTCACAAAACCTGTTGGTCCGGCGTTCTCAGAGCCTTGACCAACTTTCAGCTCAGCATCTTCTTTTCCGATAAGAACCGCAAAAGCGCGATGAATTTCTTTCTGGCGGTCTTCATCTTTAGCTTCGATTGCTTCTTTTACCGCGTCATTACGCAAGACTTTTAAAACCGCTTCAG
>CAXBFT010000359.1:0-1707 GCA_963974945.1 uncultured Alphaproteobacteria bacterium | reverse complement strand
AAAAAAAGCTTATCCCACTGAACAAGCATGGGATTAAAATGATCTCTATCGGCTTTATTGCAGCGCAGGATCAGGCGCTTATATGGCGCGGGCCGATGGTGCAGACCGCATTTTTTCAGTTGGTGCGCGATGTCGCATGGGAGGAAAAGGGCGAGCCGCTTGATTATTTGGTTATCGACCTTCCGCCCGGAACGGGGGATGTGCAGCTCACCATGGCGCAACGTTTGCGCGTTGATGGCGCAGTGATTGTTTCCACGCCGCAAGATATCGCCCTGATCGATGCGCGCCGCGCGGTTTCTATGTTCAATAAAACAGGTGTACGTGTCCTTGGGCTGGTAGAGAATATGAGCAGCTATATTTGCACCAATTGCGGACATGAAGAGCATATATTTGGTGAGCATGGCGCACGTGATGAAGCCAAAAAAATGGGTGTTAATTTCTTGGGCGAGATTCCGTTATCTAAGGATGTGCGCGCCCAAGCCGACGCGGGAACGCCGATCGTTCTTGCTGAGCCGCAAAGTGTTGGCGCGCAAGCTTTTATGAGCATTGCTGATAATATATATAAGCATGCGCGTAAGTGATTTATTTTCGATCAAGTGTAACAAAGCTATAAGGTGGGTCATGATCCATGTGATCTTCGCGCGTTATTTCCTGCCATTGATCGGTGTTAAATTCAGGGAAGAATGCATCGCCGTCAACGCTGCGGTGAACCAAAGTTAAGTGTAGGCGATCAGCTTGATCAAGGCTTTGTGTGTATATTTGTGCGCCGCCAATGATGAATATTTCATCTACATTGTCTCTATCCGCGATTTTCTTGGCGTGATTTATTGATGATACAATGTCGCTGAAAATGGGGGTATTAAAATCATTCTGAGTGTTTGTGCGGCTTATGACGATGTTTTCACGCTCAGGCAATGGCTTGTTTAAATATCCAAGGATTGAGTCAAAGGTTTTGCGCCCCATTATAACGGGGTGCCCCGTTGTTAATGCTTTAAACCGTTTCAGGTCGTTTGAAATATGCCACGGCATGCGGTTATCTTTGCCGATACATCGGTTTTCCGCCATGGCTACAATAATAGATGTTTTTATTTTTTTCATGCGCGGTATTTGACCATAAAGCCCTTATGCAATGCAAGAGCGTCCGTCAGGGTTTTGTAGTGGCGTGTCATCATTGGCGCAAACAGGTAGACGCGGCATAATGAGTTGTTGTAATTTATGCCCAATATCACTGACCCACACGCTTTCAATTTCATCCCAATAGCTTTTGAAATGTGGTGTAGTGGCGGGGTAGGCGCGTTCATAATCTGCGATCTTCATCATCATCTGGACATGTTGCATGTCCTTTGCAATGCGTGCTTCGTGGCTTTGTCCCTGTTCGTATTCTTCCCAAAGGGCGAAGGCCGCGGGGACACTCTCAAACACTACTTTTGCAGCAAGGTATTCAGCGCGTTTTTAATGATTCGGTTTAATACTTTCATCACATTTTAGATTATCAATGATGGATTGAGGTAAGTCATGGATGAAAATCATACGCTCCACTGTATCGCGCAGGCAATAATCAGGTGTATGAAGCGTGGCAAGGCCGACTGCTTCTAATGTATGTTCACCAACCGTTTCTGTATCATGTTCAGGGATTCCGCGTTTGAAAAAGCGAACGCGCTTTATATCATAAACCTGATCCTGCGCCCATTCATAGCGCTCTTGCGG
>CAXBFT010000358.1:0-1713 GCA_963974945.1 uncultured Alphaproteobacteria bacterium | reverse complement strand
GCAAAATATAATGATTCGTCATATCGTATTATTTACCGCCAAGGCGGATGATCAAATAGAGACTGTCTATAATGGCCTTAAACTGCTTGAAAACATTGACGGACCTTGGAGCCTAAGCGTCACCAAAAACAATAAAATTGATAAAATCGCCAATGATATTGATGTTGTCGTCTATGGTGAATTCCCCGATGAGGCAGCATTAGAGCAATATAAAGCCGACCCCATCTATCAAAAATCAATTGATATTGTCCGTCCGCTTCGTGATATGCGCGTTGCAGTTGACATTCCTGCGTAATAATATGAGAATACGCATGATATAAATCATATAAGGGCTTACAACCATTGTCTTTACCCATGCACAATAAACCACCCCCATATGACTTAAGTAACTTCACCATTTTATTGGTCGAAGATTCGCTTTTTATGCAAAGCCTTATCTCATCCATGCTCAAGGTTTTTGGTGTTGGGGACATCCTTGTCTGCGCCGATGCCAAAGAAGCCACTGACCTTTTGACCATTACGCAAGCCAGAACAACGGGGAAGTATATCAATAAGGTTGATATTATCCTAACCGATTGGCTTATGCCGGAAGGATCAGGCAGGCATTTATTAACATGGATCCGCACCCATGAAAAAGATGCGATTCGTTTCCTCCCTGTTATTGTGGTGAGCGGGTATACAACAACAAAAGTCACCAGTGAAACTCGTGACCTCGGTGCGAATGAAACTTTGGTCAAACCCATATCAGGTACGGCTCTGGCCTCACGTATTTGCTCCATCATCGATAAGCCCCGCAGTTTTATTCAAGCGCCACGTTATTTCGGCCCCGACCGCAGACGACAAGTCATGCCCTACGCCGCCCAAGATCGCCGCATCACCAAACCAAATATCATAGAGAAAAGCGTATGACAGATCAAAATGATGACGAGAACGCCGTGGAAGACGCCGCCGAAAAACCCGTCCAAGTCTATAAAATCAGAACGTCTTTGAAAAACAAGCTTGGAATGCGTGTCACCACGAATGAGGAAGGGCATTTAGCCGCAGAAAAAATTAATGAGGCGGATTCCCTGATCAGAGAAATGTGCAAAGGATGCCATGATAATATTGGCAAAAATCTTGAAGAGATGATCCTGATCTGGAAAGACATGCAAACCTTAGGCGAAGGCGATGGGCGCACAAGCAAGGCACAGGGCATCTTTACCAAGGCGCATGAGATCAAGGATATTGCCTCACTTTGCGGTTATACCCTCGCCGCGCATTTTGCGGAATCATTGCGTGATTATATCGCAGAAACCACGCTCAGCCTGAAAAACCAAACCATCATCATTCAGGCGCATGTCGATGCCCTGACCGTGGTACATAAAACCAACCTAAAAGAAGATGGCGGCCCCGCGGCGGATGAGCTTAAGAAAATGGTGAAGGTCGCAATTGATAAATATCATTGATGGTGGCGAATACCTGACTTGCTATAAAAACATAGCTATTTAAGCGCGGAATATGTTAAACCCCCCTCATAAATAAAGGGGTAAGAAAATGTTAAAACGACAAAGCATCGAAATAAAAACCAAAGACAGTGACAAACTGCAACAGGCAACAAACATCATTTCAAACGCATTTGCAGATCAAGTCAGCCCGCCCTCAACAGGCGAAATGATTGACTCCCCGAACAAGGCCGACATAGGAAATCTTTCGTCAGGCTTTAATATTGTGACC
>CAXBFT010000357.1:0-1716 GCA_963974945.1 uncultured Alphaproteobacteria bacterium | reverse complement strand
CGGGACATTATCCTCTTTGACATCCATTACCCCCAATGATTTACGTGTCTTCCATCAAACATTGGGCAAGAATAATCTTGTCATTGGTGTATCCGGTGATATCACACCAGATGATCTGAAAACCACCTTAGATAAAATATTCGGCGACCTCCCTGATGTTGAGCGTACAAAAACTGCACGCGAACATTTGGCGAATGCGGGGAAAATATACGTCTATAACCAAGATATTCCCCAGACTGTTATTGAGATCGCACAAGAAGGTGTCAGCCGTAGCGATAAAGATTATGACGCGGCGCAAGTGATGAATTTCATTTTGGGCGAGTCGGGTTTTGGATCACGCCTTATGGAAGAAATTCGTGAAAAACGCGGTCTGACATATGGTATTTACTCCTATTTCAGGGAATATAATGAGGCAAGCACCCTTCAAATATCGACGTCTACCGTGAATAAAAGCGTTGGTGAAATGCTCTCCCTCATACACAGTGAATGGGATAAAATGATCGAAACCGCCGTTACAGATAAGGAAATAACAGATGCAAAATCCTATATTATCGGTTCTCTCCCGCTTTCTCTTACCTCTACGGATGCTATTGCGTCTATTGCCTTGGGCTTACAATTAGACCAATTACCAATTGATTATTTAGACCACCATAAAGAACGCATTGATGCCGTAAAAATACAAGACATCACCAATGCCGCAAAAAGAATTCTGGACAAAGACAACTTAACCACTATCCTTGTGGGCAAGCCTGAAAATATAAAAAATGCGGAAATAATAACGGTTATACCCAATGTCGAATAACACACTAATACGATCTGATTTAGACGCGTGGAAAGCATTACAAGATCACGCACAAGAAAATAAAGGACTACAAATAAAGGGTTTATTCGACGCTGATCCGAATAGATTTGCGCGGTTCAACCTGAAATACGATGGTATTTTACTCGATTATTCAAAACAATCCATCACGCAAGACACACTAAAAAAACTCTGCGATTTAGCCCAATCTTGTGATTTAAAAGGCTGGCGAGACAAACTCTATTCCGGCGCAAAAATTAATATGACCGAAGACCGCGCCGTATTGCATACATCTTTACGCGATCCGCAACATGCCCCTATTTTGGTTGACGGTGAAGATGTGAATCTGATGATCACTGAAACACTTGAACGCATGCAGCATTTTTCAAATACAATCAGGAAGGAAAAACGCTTCACCGATATCATCAATATCGGTATTGGCGGCTCTGACCTTGGTGCTTCTATGGTGTATGAGGCTCTCAAACCTTTTTGTGATCGTGACTTTAAAATGCATTTTGTATCAAATGTTGATGCCACGCATTTAACCGAAGCTTTGCGCGAAGCCGACCCACACAAGACCCTAATCATCATTACATCCAAAACCTTTACCACACAAGAAACCATGACCAATGCCTATAGCGCGAAAGAATGGCTAAGTGATAAGCTTGGAACAGATAACCTATCCGAACATCTGATTGCCGCGACACAAAATGTAGCTGGCGCAAAAGAATTTGGCGTACAAGACGACCATATTTTTCCGATCTGGGATTGGGTTGGCGGGCGTTTCTCACTATGGTCTGCCATCGGCCTGCCCCTTTGCATTTCTCTGGGCTTTGATCACTTTCAATCCTTGCTTGATGGCGCGCATAGTATGGATGGCCATTTTAAATCCGCAGATTTTGAACATAACATGCCGG
>CAXBFT010000356.1:0-1717 GCA_963974945.1 uncultured Alphaproteobacteria bacterium | reverse complement strand
TAAGAACAAACAGGCAAAAAGATCGACGCACTTGAAATCCCGCTTGATGATGAAAAAGCCTATAAGCTTATGGCACGCGGCGATACAGTCGGCGTGTTTCAGCTAGAGAGTGCCGGGATGCGTGATGCCTTGAAAAAGGTGAAGCCAAACAGATTTGAAGATATTATCGCGCTTGTGTCACTTTACCGCCCTGGCCCGATGGATAATATTCCGCTCTATATTGATGTGAAGGAAGAGCGCATCGAAGCCAACTACATGCATCCCATCCTTCAACCCTATCTGGAGGAAACATACGGGATTATGATCTATCAAGAGCAGGTCATGCAAGCAGCACAAAGCTTGGCGGGATATACGCTTGGCGGCGCGGATTTACTTCGGCGCGCTATGGGTAAGAAAATTGTCGAAGAAATGAACACGCAACGCAAAATGTTCGTTGAAGGCGCAAAAGAACATCATAATGTCCCCGAAAAACAGTCATCGGAAATTTTCGATCAAATTGCAAAATTTGCGGGATATGGCTTCAACAAATCTCATGCAGCGGCTTATGCGCTTATTGCCTATTGGACGGCGTGGTTAAAGGCCAATTATCCCGTTGAATTTATGGCTGCTTCTATGACACTGGACCTTGGGAATACTGATAAACTTAGTATTTTTAAGCAAGATATGGATAAGATGGGCCTTGATCTTCTTACTCCTGATGTCAATAAATCCAATCCTGATTTTAAGGTCGAGGGCAGCGCAGTGCGCTATGCCTTGGCGGCGCTTAAAGGAGTCGGTGAAGATGCAATGGATAAAATCATTGCCGAGCGCACTCAAAACGGAGCGTATAAAAATTTAGAGGATTTTGCAAAACGCCTAGATCCCAAATCAATGAATCGTCGTCAGTTCGAACAGCTCATCTGCGCGGGTGCATTTGATAGCCTATGCGATAATCGCGCACAATTAAGCAAGGGCGCGGAAACTGTGTTACGATATGCACAAGGCTTACAAGAGGAGCGCAACTCCGGCCAAGTGAGTCTGTTTGGCGGTGATGATGCGGCGGGTGGTGGACTTGGCTTGCCTGCTTTACCCGAGGTCAATAACTGGGATCCGCTTGAAAAACTAGCAAAAGAATTTGGCGCGGTTGGTTTTTACCTCTCTGCACATCCACTTGATACACGTCAGGCACAATTTGAACGGATGAAGATTGTTCCCTATACCTTTATAGAACAAGACATTCAAAAAAAGCATGCAGCGCGCTATCAAATGGCCGGGGTATTGCTTAAAAAACAAGAAAAGATGTCCCAGAAGGGGAGCAAATACGCCTTCTTACAGCTTTCTGACCCGACAGGTATTTTTGAGGTTATGATCTTTTCTGAAACACTTGCGGCCTCACGCGATTATTTGGAGGCGGGTAACGCATTGCTTGTCACTATTGAAGCTGAACTTAAAGATGATCAAGTGCGTTGCCTTGGCACGCGTATCCAACCCTTGGAAGAGGCATTGGAAGGAAAAATACACGAGATACATGCTGCCCCTAAAATTAAAGAGCATTTAGAGAATGAAGGTAAAGGCCGATCAAAAATATCAATCTATGCCCATATTGATGATGCACGCATTGCCTATATTGAATTACCGGGCTATTGGTCATTTGGCGCAAAGGCGCGCAATCAGGTCAGATCAGAAAAAGGTGTAATCGAAATTTCCGAACAATAAATGCACCTTTTTCCTTGCATTT
>CAXBFT010000355.1:0-1725 GCA_963974945.1 uncultured Alphaproteobacteria bacterium | reverse complement strand
ATGTACAAGGTGAAGGCGTTTACCTGCTTCTTCGTATTTGGTTGCCATCGCATCAATCGCATCCAGCGCGGAGTGATCCCAAACGCGTGCATGACGGAAATCAATGACAATATCGCTTTCGTCTTCATCGTTTTTGGGGTTGAAAATATCACGAAATTTTGCAATTGAACCGAAAAAGAGTGGGCCATAGAGCATGTAGACTTTGCTGTTCTTATCTGATCGTCCTTCGACCACCCAAATATTATGAGCCGATTTCCACGCAAAAACGAGGGCAGAGACAATCACGCCAATAATAACCGCAAGCGCAAGGTCATGCGCAACGGTTACACCTGTCACCAAAAGGATAACAAATGCATCTTCTTTTGGTATTTTGTGCATAATGCGCATTGATGCCCATGCAAATGTACCAATAACCACCATCATCATCAAACCTGTCAGGGCGGCGAGCGGGATCATTTCAATCCATTTTGATGCAAATAAGATAAAGCAAAGCAGAGCAATAGCCGCGGTAATCCCGGATAAACGACCGCGTCCCCCGGATTTTATATTAATCATTGATTGCCCTATCATCGCGCAACCGCCCATAGCGCCAAAAAATCCACATGTCATATTGGCCATGCCCTGACCAACGCATTCCTTGGATGTGCGCCCGCGCGTTTCGGTGATCTCATCAATCAAGGTTAGGGTTAATAAGCTCTCAATCAAGCCAATTGCCGCCAATGTAAATGCAATAGGTAGGACAATCCAAAGGGTTTCCAAAGTAAAGGGAACCATAGGGATATGGAATTGAGGCAGACCGCCCTCAACGCTTGCAAGATCACCAACAGTGCGCGTATCAAGGTCAAAACCTATGACAAGGGCGGAGACAATTAAAATAGAGGCCAAAGGCGCAGGAATAAGTTTCCCGATCTTTGGCAATTTAGGCCATATCCAGATCAACGCCATGGTGAGCAATGTCAGGGCGACCATCAAATACATTGGCGTTCCATCCATCCATCCGCCATTAAACAGGACATCAATGGCGCTATGGCTTCCTTCGGATGAGGTATGCGCGGTTTCACCCTTTGGTGGTTTGAACTGCCCCAAAAAGATAACAATGGCCAAGCCATTCACAAAGCCAAGCATCACGGGATGCGGGACAAGGCGAATAAATTTACCCATATGAAATACGCCCGCCAAAATCTGGAGGAGGCCCGCCAAAGCAACGGCGGCAAATAGATATTCTACGCCGTAAATAGTAACAAGGCCAACCATCGCAACGGCTGTTGCCCCTGTTGCACCTGAAATCATGCCACTGCGCCCGCCAAAGACAGAGGTAATCAAACCAACAAAAAACGCCGCATACAGCCCAACCAGTGGATCAACCCCAGCAACAAATGCAAAGGCGATGGCCTCAGGCACAAGGGCAAGAGCAACGGTGAAGCCCGAAAGCATATCAGTTTTAGGATCTGTGGTAAGCTCAAAGCGTTTAATAAGGCTGATCATAATTTCATTATTTTCACGTTGTTTAAAAGAGGTCTTTATACAGTGCGGGATGTTTTATGCAAGATTATTGGTAATTTTATAATGACTATGCTATGCCTTCGCGCATGAATGATAAAAAGATAATAGACATCCAAACAACACTTGCCCATCACGAGCAGCAAATTGCCGAGATGAGCGAAGTTATGACGGATCAATGGAAAATGATTGATGCGCTGAAAAAGCGTTTGGATAAAGCCTTGG
>CAXBFT010000354.1:0-1727 GCA_963974945.1 uncultured Alphaproteobacteria bacterium | reverse complement strand
GCAAATCTTGTCAAACGGCGCGTCTTTGCGCACTTTGGCAACGGCAATTTCAGGCAAAACGGTGAAGTTCGAAAATGTCGATGTCCCCATATAATGCAAAATCGGCTTGCCATCGATTGAAAAACGGCTGCTGCCATCGGGCATCAGGCCCTTACCTTGTGTTGATCGGATGGATTGACATAGATTTGTTTTCGGATGCAGACAATAATCACACTCACGGCATTCAGGGGTATAAAGCGGGATCACATGATCACCAACCTTAACCGATGTCACGCCCTTCCCCACTTCGCGCACAATGCCTGCGCCCTCATGCCCTAAAATCGCGGGAAATTCACCTTCGGGATCATCACCTGATAAGGTAAAAGCATCCGTATGACACACGCCCGTTGCCATGATCTCAACCAAGACCTCCCCATCTCTGGGGCCATCAAGATCAACCGTCTCAACAACCAAGGGAGAGCCTGCCTTATAAGCAATTGCCGCGCGTGTTTTCATCTTTTTATACTCCTGATATTATAGAATCCATGGACAAATTAAAGGATTACGCCGATCAAGGCAATGCAGCAATCATAAAGTTTATAGGTCAAACTAGAGGAGCTGCGTCAGAATGCGGTCAAGCTTATTGGCGAATTCTTGCTTATCTCTGGCGTTAAATCCACTCGGCCCGCCCGTTTCCACGCCTGCGCCGCGAAGCTCATCCATGAAATTACGCATCCCCAGAATTTGTCCGACATTATTACTATCATACAACATCCCGCGCGGGTCGAGCGCCGTTGCGCCCTTTCCTACCACACGCGCCGCCAAGGGAATATCCGCGGTGATGACCAGATCTCCCGCGCCGCACAGCTCCACAATTTTATCATCTGCCACATCCGCCCCGTCCGGCACCTGAATCATATCAAGATACGCCGATGGCGGCAGGCGCAAAAATTGGTTCGCAACAAAGGTAACGGCGATTTTTTTACGATCCGCCGCGCGAAATAAAATCTCCTTCACACCTTTAGGACAGGCATCCCCATCAACCCATATCTTCATATTCTTTCATGCTCCGCTTATATTCTTGTGGTTTTATTAGACAAAAGACCGCGTCCTGCGTACCATAGCCACGCAATCTTGCAAAGCGTAAAGGAACATAAACCCCATGGCCGGCAAAACATCAGACACCAAAATCGATATTGAAACCATGGGACGTTTGGCAG
Organism: uncultured Alphaproteobacteria bacterium; assembly: GCA_963974945.1. Lineage (GTDB taxonomy): Bacteria > Pseudomonadota > Alphaproteobacteria > Micavibrionales > Micavibrionaceae > UBA1672. The sequence continues at coordinate 528 of CAXBFT010000354.1, read as the reverse complement.
GCGCGCTCTCCTTCATCGCCTCCCCCGATGACCCCGCCGTCCTCGCCATGCGCGCAGCCGTACAAAGCGGCACAGCCAAAGACATAAAACACGCGCGGACATTATTCATGCGCGTGAATACGGCACACCGAAACGCCGCATTGGCAATGTTGATGGATGATTAGATATGTGTCTGGACAGCGCCCATAGAGGACACATAAAAAGTGATAAGGGAAAATATGCAAAAGTTTTTAATCATTGCTGGAATGTTTTTGATTTTTACGTTGCTTATTTCATGGTTTATCCTAAATGCGTACGATGCTGTGAAATGGAAACCACAGCCAGTAGATAAACAAAGACTTCTCATCGTATTAGAGGAGATAGACAGGGCAATTGAAAAAGATGATGGAAAAATAGATTTCAGCAAAATTAGCTCAAGAGATGACTGGGATCATTTCTGTATCGTAGTGGCATATCTCAGTCCAGAAGAAAAATTTATAAACGACACTCGCCCGATAAGGAAAATATTTCCTGAGCAACACGATGATA
>CAXBFT010000353.1:0-1735 GCA_963974945.1 uncultured Alphaproteobacteria bacterium | reverse complement strand
TATTGCTGCCGGTGTTGAAAGTATGAGCCGTATTCCGATGGGTGGCTTTAACCCAATGCCCAATCGCTCGCTTTTCGATCATTATCCGCAAGCTTATATTGGTATGGGTGAAACCGCAGAAAACTTGGCGAAGCAATATAGTATTTCAAGAAGTGAGCAAGAAGAATTTGCTGTCGCCTCTCATAAAAAGGCGGCTGCTGCGGCTGCTTCAGGTAAATTTGATGGTGAGATTGTTGATATTGGTGGTGTGTCGAGTGATGGCACTATTCGTCCCGAATCATCTGTTGAAAAACTATCGCAATTAAAGCCTGCCTTCTTGTCTGAGGGGAGTGTTACGGCGGGGACATCATCGCCTCTTACTGATGGCTGCGCTGCGGTTTTGGTTTGTTCTGAAGAATATGCGGATAAGCATGGCCTTAATAAGATAGCACGTATTAAAAGTGTTGCAGTGGCGGGGTGTGCAGCAGAAATCATGGGTATTGGCCCGGTTCCGGCGGTGCATAAAGCCTTGGAGCGTGCAGGGTTAAAAATCTCTGATATTGATTTATTTGAATTAAACGAAGCTTTCTCTGCGCAGAGTTTAGCGGTGCTGAAGGAGCTTGGTGTTGATGTGGCAAGGGTTAACCTGGATGGTGGCGCTATTGCCCTTGGTCATCCATTGGGCGCATCAGGCGCGCGTATTACAGGTAAGGCGGCAAGCTTGCTTAAGCGTGAGGGCGCGAAATATGCCATATCAACAATGTGTATTGGCGGCGGACAAGGCGTGGCAACAGTGTTGGAGGCAATATAATGACCATTAAAAAAGTAGCCGTTATTGGCGCAGGTGTGATGGGGAGCGGCATCGCCGCGCAGGTCGCAAATGCAGGACTGCCCGTTTTATTACTGGATATTGTACCGCCAAAGATTGAAGATTTTGATGGAAATCGAAACGGGTTCAGTGAAGGTGCGGTTGCGCGAATGTTGAAAACTGACCCTGCGCCGTTTATGCGCCGCGCCAATGCAAAGCTTATTACATGCGGGAATTTGGAAGATGACCTTGATGGCCTCGGATCATGTGATTGGATCATTGAGGTTGTGTTAGAGGATCTTTCAGTTAAACATAAGACATACGAAACGATCTGTAAGCATAGAAAGAAGGGTTCGATTATTTCATCGAATACTTCGACCATTCCTTTACATAAATTAGTTGAAGGGCAAAGCGATGAATTTAAGCAAGATTTCATGATCACGCATTTCTTTAATCCCCCGCGCTATATGCGTCTTTTGGAGTTAATAGCAGGTGAGAAAACGCGCAAAGAAGCACTTGAAACCATTAAAGAAATTTGCGATGTAAAATTGGGTAAGGGTGTTGTTGAATGTAACGATACGCCCGGTTTCATTGCCAATCGTCTGGGCGTTTACTGGTTGACCGTTGGTGTGAATGAGGCCGTGAAGCAAGGTGTATCTATTGAAGTCGCCGATGCGGTGATGAGTAAGCCGGTCGGCATCCCTAAAACCGGAATATTCGGTTTGATTGATTTGGTCGGTATTGATTTGATGCCCAAATTATCACATAGCCTTCTTTCAAACTTACCCAAAGAAGATGCGTATCGTGATGCGTTTATCGATCATAAATTTGTGCATGATATGATTGCCGCCGGTTATACAGGGCGTAAGGGGAAGGGCGGATTTTATCGCTTAAATCCCGATAACCCTAAAGCGAAAGAGAAACAGGCTTTATCCATCAAGGCAGATG
>CAXBFT010000352.1:0-1765 GCA_963974945.1 uncultured Alphaproteobacteria bacterium | reverse complement strand
TAAGCTTGCGCGATCCTCAGGTGATATTACCATAGAGGACATCATCACGGCGATAGATGGGCCGATTGGTATTACTTCTTGCGCCGATGGCATCACACCTGATTGCAGTTTAGGCGGAAGTTGTTCTGTACGGGGGCGCTGGGATGATGTAAATAGCGCTATTCGCGGGGCATTAAGTGATATGACTCTGGCCGATATGATACGGACAAAGCCCCTGCCATGCGGCGGAGAGATAAAGATAAAAGAGAAGGAACAGCATTATGGCAGCCACTGAGGAAACCATAAAAACCGTTGAGGATATGGCGGGGAAATATTCCGCGGGTTTTGTGACGGATATTGAATCTGATAAAGCGCCAAAGGGTTTGAGCGAGGATACCGTTCGCTTTATTTCGGCGAAGAAGAAAGAGCCGGAATGGATGTTGGAAAAGCGTCTTAAGGCTTATAGGCATTGGCTTAAAATGCCTGAGCCGCAATGGGCGAAGGTTGATTTTCCGCCTATAAACTATCAGGATAGCTATTATTACGCAGCGCCGAAATCTATGGAAGATATGCCGCAAAGCCTTGATGATGTTGATCCTGCGTTGCTTGAAACTTATGCGAAATTGGGAATTCCATTGCGAGAGCAGGAAATGCTTGCAGGCGTTGCGCCGCGCACGCCTGTCGCGGTGGATGCTGTGTTTGATTCTGTCTCTGTTGCAACGACGTTTAAGGCCGAGCTTGCGAAGCATGGTGTAATATTCTGCTCGATCTCTGATGCGATACGAGAGCATCCTGAGCTTATAAAGAAATATATGGGCAGTGTTGTTCCGCATAGTGACAACAAGCATGCGTGTTTGAACAGCGCAGTTTTCACCGATGGATCATTTGTTTATATTCCGCCGAATACGCGTTGCCCGATGGAGTTATCGACTTATTTCCGTATTAACGAGCTGAACACAGGGCAGTTTGAGCGCACCTTGATTATCGCGGATAAGGGATCGTATGTGTCCTATCTTGAGGGCTGCACCGCGCCGATGCGTGATGAGAACCAGCTCCACGCGGCGATTGTGGAATTGATCGCGCATGAAGATGCCGAGATTAAATATTCCACCGTGCAAAACTGGTATCCGGGGGACGCGGAAACGGGCAAGGGCGGGATTTACAATTTTGTGACCAAGCGCGCCCTATGCGAAGGCCGCAATTCCAAGGTGAGCTGGACGCAGGTGGAAACGGGTTCTGCGATTACGTGGAAATATCCGTCTTGTATTTTAAAAGGTGACGGGTCGCAGGGGGAGTTTTACTCCGTTGCGATTACCAATGGCCGTCAACAGGCCGATACAGGCACAAAGATGATCCATATAGGTAAGAACACCAAGAGCCGTATTATCTCAAAAGGGATTAGCGCAGGGCGCAGCGATAACACTTATCGCGGTGTGGTCAAGATTATGCCCACAGCCGAGGGCGCAAAGAATTTTACCGTGTGTGATAGCTTGTTGATCGGCGATCAATGCGGCGCGCATACTGTGCCATATATTGAGAGCCGTAATAATACGGCGAGTCTTGGGCATGAGGCGACGACCTCTAAAATCTCAGAAGATCAGCTATTCTATTGTATGCAGCGCGGCTTGAGCGAGGAAGAGGCGATTGCTCTCATCGTCAACGGTTTCGCCCGTGAAGTGATGCAGCATTTGCCGATGGAATTCGCGGTTGAGGCACAGAAATTGGTTGGTATTTCATTAGAAGGAAGTGTCGGCTGATATGTTTATGATGGCTTTAGGTTTGATCG
>CAXBFT010000351.1:0-1793 GCA_963974945.1 uncultured Alphaproteobacteria bacterium | reverse complement strand
TAATGGTTCATGCCGATGATGATGGTATGATTATGCCACCGCGCGTTGCACCACATCATGTTGTAATCATTCCAATTATGCGCGAAGGCCAAGATGCGGATGCCATGAATGACTATATTGACGATTTAAAAACACAGTTAAAATCAAAGAATATCCGTGTTCATGTTGATAACCGTGAAGAGCGCACCCCCAATAAAATGTGGGATGCCATTAAAAAGGGCGTACCTTTGCGCGTTGAAATTGGCGGACGCGAAGTTGAAGAAGGCACGTTAACCTATATCCGCCGTGATATTGGTAAGGACTCGAAAACAACATGCTCTGTCACTGATTTTGTGAATGGTGTTCAAGGCGTATTGGACACGATGCAAAGCGACTTATACGAACGCGCAAAAACATTCAGAGATTCTAATATACATGACGTAAATACTATTGATGACGTGAATGCGCATTTCAAGGCTGGTAAAACAGGTTTTGTAAAAATAGATGTGTCCTTATTAGATGACGCCGCGTTAAATGAGGTCATGAAATCACATTCATTAACAACACGATGCATGCCCTTTGCCGATAACGGGCAAAAGGTTTTAATCGGAAAGGCTTATTAAGGCTTATGATTTCTAAATTTGAAAGATTGGTGGCATGGCGCTATTTGCGCTCTAAAAAGGCAGAAGGCTTTGTGTCTGTTATTGCCGGTTTTTCATTTGCGGGGATCATGCTTGGCGTGGCGACCCTCATTATTGTGATGAGTGTTATGAACGGTTTCCGTCAAGAGCTATTCAGCCGTATCCTTGGCCTTGGCGGGCATATGAATGTCTATTCACAGGCGGGCGCACTTTATGATTATGTTGATTTGGCGGATACTATTAAAAATATTGAGGGTATCGCAAATGTAACACCGGTGATTGAGGGGCAAACCTTACTTTCACACAACACTGCCGCCAGTGGTGTTATGGTGCGCGGTATTTCGCAAGCCGATTTTGCAAAACGTGATATTTTATATAATGGGATACAAGAAGGTGGTATTGATGGTTTCCGTGAATTTAACATTGCCATCGGAAGTGTTCTGGCCAAGCGATTGCATGTTGGAATAGGTGATAAAATCACCTTAACATCCCCCGTTCTTAAAACCACCCCCTTCGGCACAATTCCAACGCAGCGAAGTTTTGAAATTGCCATTATATTTGATGTCGAAATGTATGAATATAATAGCGGCTTTATTTTTATGCCTCTACCTGCGGCGCAGAAGTTTTTCCAATTTAAAAACAGTGTAAGTGCTATTGAAGTCTTTGTTACCAATGCAAATCGTCTTAGTGAAATTCGCAGAAATGTAGAGCATGAAATCAATAACCGCGCCAGTGTTTATGATTGGCGTGATATGAATAAAAGCTTCTTTAACGCCCTAAATGTAGAGCGTAATGTTATGTTTTTAATCCTAAGTATGATTATTCTTGTTGCTGCTTTTAATATTATTTCTTCTATGATTATGCTTGTGAAGGATAAAGGGCATGATATTGCTATTATGCGCACAATGGGCGCTACGCGCGGTAATATGATGCGTATATTCATGCTTACCGGTGCAAGTATTGGCTTTATCGGTACATTTATCGGAGCGATTTTGGGCATATCCTTTGCCCTGAATATCGAAACCATTCGCGAAGTCTTGGAGGGCCTGACAGGAGCATCTTTATGGGACGAAGAAATTAGATTCTTATCAGAAATTCCCGCCGAATTAAATTGGGATGAGGTATTAAGCGTTGTTGGTATGGCGTTTGTACTTTCTATCCTTGCAACTATTT
>CAXBFT010000350.1:0-1800 GCA_963974945.1 uncultured Alphaproteobacteria bacterium | reverse complement strand
TAAAGACTTTCCGCCCCTTAGCGTCTTGGGACGCACGCTTCAACAATTAAGAGAGGATATGAGCGTACAAACGGCTTCTATGCCCAATCTACAGGCTTATATATCACTTACGAATCTACGCCAGATTAGCGTTCTTGTGGTTGGAAATGTCAATAAACCAGGCCGTAAAACTCTAAGCGCCTTTCACACAACACTTGATGCTCTGACCTTATCAGGTGGCATCAAAAAAAATGGCTCGTTACGTGCAATAAAACTGGTACGCAATGGACGCAGTACCATGATCGATCTTTATGCCCTGTTGATTCATGGCGCAGCGAATCTGGATATAGCATTACGTGATGGCGATCGCCTGATTGTCCCGCCAATTGGGCCAACCGTTGCGATTGCCGGTGCAGTGACGCGTCCGGGGATTTATGAAATTAAACGCACGCATCGCGGCATCAATCAGATGCATGCAAATAACAGTGAAAAGCTCTCTCTTAATGAAATGCTCGATCTTGCCGGCGGTGTTTTATCATCGGGCAATAATCGCCTGATAAGGCTTGCCTTAAACACAGATGGCGCAGAAAATGTTAATGAAGTCAGCGACCCATTCAAGAAAATATTTGAAAATAATTCAATCCTAAGTGTCGTAGCAGGAACAGAGAAAAGAAGCGGTACGATAGAGCTTGTTGGCAACACTCGAAGGCCGGGTTTACATGATTTATCTGCCAATAAAACCCTTTCTGCGCTCCTGCAAAATGATATGGTCTTGGGCGACGACATTTATCCCCTGATGGGCGTAATCGAAAGATGGGATAATGACCAGCTTTCAACCAAATATATAAAATATCCGGTTCGTCTCGTATTAAAAAAAGAATTTGACCTGACATTACAGAATAATGATGTGGTTTGGTTGCTCTCTAATCAAGATATATCAAATACTTATAAAGAAAATGACGAAAATACAAAAAACACTGAAAGTATAGAGCAAGGATCGAATTATTCCGATAATAATATCATCAATGATCCCGCGTTAAAATCTTTCCTAAAAGAGAACGCAGTCTTCGTTCGCGGCGCAGTCAGACGGCCGGGATTATACCCTGTAGCCGATGGTATCACCCTAGATAACATCCTTGCTGTTGCTGGCGGTATGACCTTAGAGGCCGACACACAAAGCATTGAAATAACCTCAAAGAATTTCAGCCAAGGGCATCAAGATTTCGGGCGCGGAGGAACAGAAAGAGCAACTATAAGTTTAATTGAGCAGTCACCGGAAAATATATCCATATCTGCCGGTGATGCGGTGCGCGTGAATCAAAAATTCCGTAAAATGGATGAAAGAACCGTCCTTATTATAGGTGAAGTTTTACATCCTGGAGAATATGATCTTTTAGCTGGAGATACGGTTTCCGATCTGATCAAACGGGCAGGAAATTTAACAGACCAAGCCTACCCTACCGGCGCTATTTTTAGCCGCGAATCAGAGCGAAAATCAGAGGAAATGCGCTTTCGCAGCGCCGCGCATGATATGAAGAATCGCCTTGCTGCGGCAATTGAACGCGATAAAAACCCACCTGATGCCACACAAGTCGATATGGTGCGCCGTTTGGCTGATGAATTAACGCAAATTCAGGCTGTTGGACGAATCACTGTTGAAACCGATCCTGCTATACTGATGAGCGCGCCTGAACTTGATATGCTATTGGAAAAAGGTGATCGGATTTATATTCCCAAACGCCCGCTCACCGTGCGCGTTAGCGGCGAAGTACTCTCTTCTGCCTCGCTACAATTCCGTGAAGATAAAGATCCTATTGATTA
>CAXBFT010000349.1:0-1802 GCA_963974945.1 uncultured Alphaproteobacteria bacterium | reverse complement strand
ATCACCGACATGAATTTGCGCATAACCAAAGCTGAGAGCTGTGGTCGTCGCTATAAACGCGAACCCCAAAGCATTAGATCGTCTTTTAATCAGGCCATAAGCCAGCATATAAAATGGGAAAAGGGCGTAGAATTGCATTTCAACGGCAAGGGACCATGTATGTAAAAGGATCGGGGTTTTTGTATCAAAGTAATTCTGACCCTCTGCAAAGAGCACATTGGATAGGGAGGCTGAGCTGAAAAATAATTGCTTCCCATAGGAGTCGAGCGCATCAGTCCCCATCCATAAGAGGGCAAAAGCCGTGCTGATGGATAAGGTGAGTAATAAGACCGGATAAATTCTAAAGAGGCGTTTTTTGTAAAATTCAATAAATGAAACAGGCCTTAGAATTTCTTTTTGTCTGACGCTTTTATACATCACATAGCCGCTAATCACGAAAAAGATGTCTACGCCGATAAAACCGCCTTGGATAAAGGTAAAGCCGCAATGAAAGAGGATAACGATGAAAACGGCGAAGCTGCGTAGGCAATCAATGTCGGCGCGATATGTTGTATTGGACATGACTGGATTATGTTCTCTTTATTTTTAACGTATCCAAGGTAAACAAAGATGGTTATAGGCACAATCTAAAAAAAGCGGCTCGGATACAAATGGGGAATCTGCATCCGAGCGCTGGGGGTTTACCTGCCTATTAGGGTCATGGGGGGCAGGTATGGGGGAATTCTTATACGGCCTTCTTTTTCATTTCCTTATCCGCGTACATATTGTTATCGGCATCTTCGATGATGCTTTCAATTGTATCTCCTCGTTTATATTCTTTTAGGCCGATACTGGCGCGGATCAAAACTTTGTTGCCATTCCATTTAAAATTTAGGTTGTTTAGGTTCTGTCCGATTTTATGGGCGCGATCAAAGGCTATGTCCATTGATGTATTGGGCATAAGGATGATGAATTCATCGCCGCCAAGACGGGCGGTGCAATCCATGTTGCGTGCCGTATTTTTCAGATATGAGCCGACAACGCGAATGGCTTCGTCGCCCGCGCTATGTCCGAATGTATCATTGATTGCTTTGAAGTGATCCAAGTCGATCATCACCAGCAGGCCGCCCATATTTTCCTTGCGGTTGGTGCGCTCAAGTTCACATTTAAAGCGTGTGAGAAAGCCGCGGCGATTCTCTAATTGGCTCAGCTCGTCAATGGTAAGGATTTTTTCAAGCTCTGAGATACGTTGTGTCTTTTGGGCGAGGTCGCTCTCGGCTGCTTGTAATTTTTTATAGGCTGCTTTTAACAGGTCGTGGGCGTTCAGTGTGGCGTCCATTTCTTCACGTTTAAGGAAGCCAAAGACATCAAGGGAGGATGCGAATATTGATCTTTTTGTTATGCTTTGTTTTTGGATCAAGTTGTTTTGTATAATATCAGCAGTCATCTTTGTGGCCTTCCTTTGGTGTTACACAGTCAAATAATTCTTATGTTATGTATAAGCAAGAGGCGTGCCAAATTCATTTTTATTATATAATACAGCATCTTAAGTATTTTTATTCGCTCGGCAATATATGCCATTCTAGGCGTGTTTTTCCTATAATGGGGAATTGTTTTCCGTATGAAGGGTGGAATTGGGCTTTATGCATGCTCTGCTTTGGGGTAAGATGTTCCTAATATACCAGTGTCAAGAAAATAGGATTATTGTGGAAATAAGAGGGTGTGTTAAATTTCTATTCGGTGGGGCAGCGCTAAGCCTTGCGTTATTTGGCGGTGTTCAAGCCGCATATGCCGGGTTGGATCAAGCCACTAAGGCGGGGCTT
>CAXBFT010000348.1:0-1817 GCA_963974945.1 uncultured Alphaproteobacteria bacterium | reverse complement strand
TTCGCTCACATGGGCTTTTGGTTGATGGTAACATGTATGACATGCAAAATATCAACCTCGTCCACCATGCAAATCAAGCACTACGCGCACATAAACTATTTCAGGCAGAAAAAGATTACATTGTAAAAGATGATAAAGTTGTTCTGATTGATGAATTTACAGGCCGCATGATGGATGGGCGCCGCCTGTCAGAAGGCTTGCACCAAGCGATTGAAGCCAAAGAAGGCGTGAAAATTCAAAATGAGAATCAAACGCTTGCCTCAATCACCTTCCAGAACTATTTCAGAATGTACCCGAAATTGGCGGGTATGACCGGTACGGCCATGACCGAAGCCGCGGAATTTGATGAAATTTATAAGCTTGGCGTTGTACAAATTCCGACGCACCGCCCTATCTCACGTATTGATTCTGAGGATAAAATTTATAAATCCTTACGTGAAAAGGAAGATGCCATTGTTGAGCTGGTTAAATCCTGTCAGGAAAATAACCAACCTATCTTGGTAGGTACTGTTTCAATTGAAAAATCAGAAACATTATCCGCACGTTTGAAAAAAGCAAAGATCAAACACCATGTTTTGAACGCACGCCAACATGAACAAGAAGCCTATATTGTTGGGCAAGCCGGTCGTCTTGGCGCAGTCACGATTGCAACAAATATGGCAGGTCGTGGTACAGATATTCAACTTGGTGGTAATTTGGAAATGCGTATTGATCAAGAAGTTGATCCGGCATTACCAGAAGATAAACGCAACGCGCTTATTGCAAAGATATCCGAAGAAATAAAAATTGAAAAACAAGCAGTAAAAGAGGCCGGTGGCCTTTATATTATCGGTACGGAGCGCCATGAATCACGCCGTATTGATAACCAACTTCGTGGTCGTGCTGGTCGTCAAGGTGACCCGGGTGCATCCATTTTCTTCCTATCTGTGGAAGATGATTTGATGCGTATCTTTGCAGGGCAACAGCTCGAAGGCCTTCTTGCCAATAAACGTATAGGCCTTGAAGAAGGTGAAGCGTTGGAACACCCTTGGATTTCAAAAATGCTGGAACGTGCACAGGGTAAAGTTGAGGCCATGAATTTTGAGCAACGTAAGAACTTGCTAAAATTCGATAACGTTATGAATGATCAACGCAAAGAAATCTATCAAGAGCGCCGCGAAATCATGGATTCAGAAAATCTGGAAGAAATGATCCGAGATATGCGCCATGATGCAATTGAAGATATGGTTGCCCGCTGCATCCCACAAGGGTCTTATGCCGAGCAATGGGATACGGAAACATTGGAAACAGAAGTCACCCGCATTCTTAATATGCAACTTCCTATACAGGAATGGGCAAAAGAAGAAGGCATAGCCGACCATGAACTGATGGAGCGCCTCACCGATCTATCTGACAAAAAAATGGCAGAAAAAACGGCAAATATTGGCACGCATATTTGGAGGCAAATTGAAAAATCAATTGTTTTACAAATGCTTGACCAGCATTGGAAAGAACATTTGCTTAACCTTGACCATTTACGCCAAGGGATCAACCTACGTGCCTTCGGTCAAAAAGATCCGTTGAATGAATATAAAACCGAAGCCTTCTCAATGTTCCAAAACATGTTGGAAGCCATGCGCGAATCCATCACACAAACATTGGGCTTGGTTGAGTTTAATATCCAAGAAGGCAATGCGAGCATGACCATGCGATCCGTGTTAGATCAACAGGAAGAGCCGCAAAAAATGCAGGAAACGCGTCAAGACCCCGCGGCAGAACCTGCGCCACAACAAAATCGTGAGCGTATTTTAAAGCCAACGGTGAAGCACGCTCCATTT
>CAXBFT010000347.1:0-1832 GCA_963974945.1 uncultured Alphaproteobacteria bacterium | reverse complement strand
CCAAAAAGCTCGCTGCTCTCATTGATGAATATGTTATTGGTGATCGTGAACGCTCCCTCTTCGATCTTGATCCTCTCCCCAAGGATGAACAAGAAAACCGTAAACAGGTGCAAAAAAATGAACGAAAAGAAATTGATAAAGATTATTGATCAGACCAAATTCCACGTTTCAAAGAACGCGCCAACTCTTCTTCATATTGATAATAATCACCAGAATATCGACTATAATCTTTAGCCATACCAGATTGAACCATCATAGAGCCTATATCCAACGTATCTATCAAACAATGCATTACATCACGCTGATAACGATCAACCTCAATAAATTTACAAGTCAAAGAGCCTTCACCAATTAAGCTTTCAAGTAAAAGCTTTGCCGCCAAAAAATAAGGCTCATCCTTTTCAGGTGTATCAATCCCCCAAAGACGTATCTTCTGCCCACCAGCAACAATCGTGTCACCGTCAATCACGCGCTCTAAATTATATTTTTGATAAAAAGCATGCTCCACCTTAAGGCAATCGGCATCCACATCACCTTTACAAGGGTCAGTCATAGGCATTGGGTCAGCCTTCGCAAAAACAGAATGCGGTAAACTCATCAACATGACAGCAAGCAATATCAATTTCATTGTAGGGTCTCACCTGTTAAAGATTTTGGCATTTGCATCCATTCTATAGCATTCGTAATTTTATGCCATGTATGAGCGCCTTCTCCGTCCCCTTTCAGAGATAAATTTTCTTCCTTTTTCATAGCCTCTAACAATGCAGCGTCCCCATGCTTATCAATAAACATTTGTGCCACACGATATATATCAATTTCTGCAATACTCATCATATCCCCCTTACCATCTGCATCTCTTTATGGCCTATCAATGACAAAAACGCAAGAAAATAGGAATATATACCAATTTCTCTAGTTTACTACATCAGCCACCATTGGATTCTCTATAATTTTTGATCATATCTGCTGAAACATCTCCGGGATAACAAATCGGACTGGCACCACCTGGCTTACTATAAGCACTCCGCTTACCACATTTACGCCCAGCTCGATCTGTATTATAGGGACACGCACAACTGCCTGAATAATTACGGATAGATTGATCAATAATCTTCTGCTTTATCTCTGAATCACTGAGTGCATAAGCATTAAAGCTTACTAAGCACAATGCGGTAACAAGCAATATTCTAACCAAACTTATTCCCCTTCACTGTCCCATATCGTTTAAAATTCTTGTGGAAGCAGGTCACGCTATTTTGCGCTATGGGAATCTGAGTTGTGATTAAAACAGTAATACAAAATGTTACTTTTATTCTTGACGTGGTCACATAACATGTTACTATACAAATATAAAGGACAATGAAATGATTGATAGCTTCAAGCACAAAGGCCTCAAAAAATTATACTTAGAGGGAAAAGTGCAAGGAGTTCGTCAGGATCAAGTCGAGCGCATCACAATGGTTTTAGATGCCCTTGATATAGCAGAAAACTTAGATGAGCTAAATATGCCTGCATTTTTATTTCATGCCTTACAAGGTCATAACCCGAAACGGTATTCCATGAGAGTTAGTGGAAATTATCGGATAACATTTGAATGGGATAATGGTCTGGCACAAAAAATTGATTTAGAAGATTACCATTAAAAGGATATGATCATGGTTAGAAAATTACCCCCGCTACATCCAGGAAAAATGATAAAAACAAACCTTGAAGCCTTAGAACTCAGCATTCCCAAAGCGGCTGAAATTCTTTCTATCAGCAAACAACACCTGTACCGCGTTGCAAAGGGTGAAAATCCAATCACCCCCGATCCGGCATATCGTATTGGAAAG
>CAXBFT010000346.1:0-1834 GCA_963974945.1 uncultured Alphaproteobacteria bacterium | reverse complement strand
CGTGCCAAACGATGTCCGTCAGTGGACACCGCGCGCAATACTTTTACGCCGTCATTATCGGCTTCATGCACGTAAATACCATTAAGGTAATAACGCGTTTCTTCTGTGCTCATCGCGAATTTTGTGCGGTCAATAAGGGCGCGTAGATCAGCTGCCGGCAAAGAAAACCCATGTGGCAAATCGCCGATTGAAATCTCAGGGAAATCGGCAACAGGCAAGCAGCTCAACTTAAATTGAGAGCGACCCGCGCGCACAGTCATCTGTGTGCCTTCGGCATTTAATTCAATCTCAACATCAGAGCCATCAGGGAATTTACGCACAATGTCATGCAGCGTATGTGCCGGCGCAGTTGTTGCGCCCGCCAGTGTTACATTTGCCGCGACAGATTCGTTGATTTCCAAATCCATATCGGTGGAGGACATGGAAAGAACGCCATCATCGGCTTTAATCAAAACATTTGAAAGGATTGGAATGGTATTACGACGTTCAACAACACTTTGCATGTGGTTTAACGATCTTAAAAGGGCTGCTCGATCAATACTCAGCTTCATGGTTCAATCCATCCATATTGTTTTATCAGTTTTTGTATGAAGCGAGCTTAGCACAGGCTTTCATAGTGCAAAACCCTAAAAATTAGACCATCAGGGATTATCAATAAGTTTATTCAGGTAAAAGAACATGAACCATACGGGCAACAGCCTTGCAATCACGACGAAAGGTCATATGAGTGTCATCCATGGGTGTTGCGTAACCGCTATGTGCCTTATTAAATTTAGTAGACACTGTATTTGCTGATTTATAGCTCATAGATTCTGCTATATCATTGTTTGAATAACCAGCATTAGAGGCAACGAATAAGGCCGTCAATCTTGCCTGGTTATGCTGGGGGCTTTGCCTTTTAACATCTGTGAGTTCATCAATGGAAACTTCAAAATGAGAGGCCGCAGCTTCAATTATTGCTCTAATTTCAGGTTTTTTCTCTGCCATTGCTTATGCCGCCTTCTTGTCTTCGATTAATTGTTCTTCTAAATGTGCCCAGAGTTTTACAAAAAGCTCAGTTTCCATGGCGCTTAGTTTTTTCAGCATATCATAATCACCGTTGCACATTTCAAACATTTCTGCCAGATGCTTGTCCTCTTCGGCCAAAAGGCTTTTAAGGGACATGTGGTCTGATGAATTTTCAAGCGCATCTTGATAAATATCATAAAGCCAACACGCTCGAAGCTCAATAATCAATGAAACCCAGCCATAGGCATTCTCTTCGCCAACATGCTTGGTTATTCCTGCATCCAGACGACCAAAATACATGGCGGATGGGATGCGGCACATTGTGTTTTCATCATTCCAACCATTAAGGGGGTGGCCTGCTACGCGCTCTGCATTGCGTTTGAAGAAAAAGGCGTGGCGCGCTTCTTCGGCAAGATGTTGGAGCGTATCTTGCGTCATGACGCGATTCATTTGTGAGATCATGATTTTACGACTGCCTAAATGTTCCAACATCGCAAGCATGTTCAGGAAAAGAGCGTGTTTTGGCTTATCTTCTATAATATTTTCAAGGAAGGTGGTAACGCGCGCAATGTAAGGCGCGTTATTATCTTTCATTCCTGATGCGTCCCAAGGGGATATGTTATCTGACATTGCTTCAACCATTTTATTTATTAAGAATACTGTCTATATAAATGAAAATGACGTGTATACGCAAGGAAAGATCATTCGGGGTCGAAGGAATCGTTGGATGCATCCACTGTTTCGCGGGTAACATATTGGACACCAATATGGCGCTGTTGTTTCATCTGTTTCGCCGGTCCAAGATTATACAGGCCCTCAACTTCTG
>CAXBFT010000345.1:0-1838 GCA_963974945.1 uncultured Alphaproteobacteria bacterium | reverse complement strand
AACCAGATGTGCCTGCTCAACCAGCATACCGGAAAGTATGCAATATCCGTTATCATCTAACACATCAATTAAATCCGGTGCCATCTCAATCACAGGGCCGGCAAGGATGTTTGCAAGGATAAGCTCATAAGGTTTTTTCTTTCCGACAATGGGTGTGTTAAAACCATCGCCGCAAGCACAGCTTAGCGCAGAGTTTGCAAGGGCTACGCCGTTCATTTCTGCATGACGCATGGTGACGCGTACGCTTTCCTCATCATTATCTACGGCTAGAATGGGGCTTTTCCAAAGTTTCCAAGCGGCTAAGGCCAAAATGCCGGAGCCTGTTCCCATATCCAGTATATTCCATGGGCAAGCGCCTTTACCCTTGAGGTCAAGCATGGCCTCCATACATCCGCGCGTTGTTTCATGCTCTCCCGAACCAAAGGCGGTTGCAGCATCAACTTTCAGGCCAATCTGACCATCGGGCAGTTTGCCTTCATAGTGGCTGCCGTAAATAAAGAAGGAGCCAATAGAAAAGGGCGGAAATTCACGATAGGTTTTCTCTAGCCAATTTTCTTCAGGGGTCTTGAAAATTTCAATCGGTTGCGCATGGAAATCGATGTTCTTTATTTCATGGGCAGCGGCTTGGAGGGATAGACGTGAAATAACGTTTTCCTCATCAATGGCTTCATCCATAATCCATTCTAATATCCATGGCTTATTATGCTTGCGCTCTTCACGTAATGCTGCGCATGACAGCGCAATATCGGCAAGCGCCTCTGCAAGGCAAAAGGCTTGCTCATCAGGAAGGTCGATTTTGATATGGGTTCGAATTGTATACAATGGAATTCAGCCTAAAAAAATATTTTGTGGTGTAGAATAAAGGGGCGATCAAGCTCTGATGCCCCTTTGTTATATTTTTAGTCTTCGTCGTCATCTAAAAGTGTGTCATCGTCATCGAGATCACCGTCAAATTCAGGGATGTCATCCAAGCCTGTTTCATCATCGTCATCGACTTTTTCATCGTCATCGTCTTTTGATTCATCGAGGTCATCAAGGCTGACAACTTCTACGCCATCATCTTCTTCTAAGATGTCTTCATCATCATTTTCTACAATAACTGCTTTTTTAACATCTTCGATTTTTGGCTCTGCTGCTGCGCTACGTCCGCGGCGCGCTTTTGCTTTTACTTCGCCTGTAAATTCGGTGTCGCAAGATGGGCAAATGATGGGGCGTTTATTTAAATCGTAAAAACGTGTCCCACAGCCTGTGCAAATTCTTTTTAGTCCCATTGGGTTTGATGCCGTGCTCACTCTTATTATTCTCCTTCAATTCAGGTTATTTATGTGAATCCAAGACTTCAAGTGCATTATTTTCAGCTTTCTGTCAATTGTAAATAAGTTGATAAGGTTTGAAAGGTTATAATGCGTCTGTGCTAAACGACCTAGACCTGTGGATATATTCCATGTACCATAGGTCTGTGAACGGGGAATATCATTCTATTTATACTTATCTTTGAAGGGAAACATCATGCAAAAACCAGTTGTTATTTGTGGCTTTAAGCGCTCTGCTATGCAATTCGCGAATAAGGGCGCCTTTGCCAAGGTTCGACCTGATGACATGGCGGCGCAGATTGTGCGTGCTTTGGTGGATAGTTCTAATATATCCGAGGAAGATATTGAAGATTTAATTATGGGCTGTGCATTTCCTGAGGCCGAGCAGGGCTTTAACGTGGCGCGCTTGGTTGTGAATCATGCAAAATTGCCTAAAACAGTTGGCGGCGTGACCGTTAATAGATTTTGTGGTTCATCTATGACGGCTATTCATAATGCTGCGGGTATGATCCAGATGAATGCTGG
>CAXBFT010000344.1:0-1844 GCA_963974945.1 uncultured Alphaproteobacteria bacterium | reverse complement strand
CGTCACAATCGGTAGGCGTGAATCAATCCACTCTACGATCGGATTATCAAATTTTTCGCGTGTTCCGCTTCCCATCTTAATATCCCTTACCCAATCTTGATTGTTGTATCATTAACAAATGCATATGGCGGTACAGCCAAATTCTTCGGCGCGGGGCCTTTGCGAATGCGACCTGATGTATCATATTGCGATCCATGGCATGAGCAGAAATATCCACCAAATTCACCATGGTTATCAGTAGGCTTTTGTCCCTGAGGGATACAGCCCAAATGCGTACACACACCAATAACCACAAGCCATTCAGGACGCTCAACGCGTTGTTCATCTGTTTGTTTATCTGTCAAAGACTGGATATCAACATCCTTGGCCTGTTCAATTTCTTCAGCGGTGCGGTGACGAATAAAAACGGGCTTACCCTGCCACATTACTGTTTTAGATTGACCGACCGGAACATCGGATAAATTAACCTCAACCGTTGCTAAAGCAAGTGTATCTTTTGCAGGATTAAGTGAGTTAATCAGCGGCCAAGCGGCAAGCGCTCCACCAACCACGCCAAACGCGCCAGCAAGAAGCTGCATAAAATCACGGCGGGTTTCGCCTTCATGATTGTCTTTTGTTTTTGCATCGGTTGCCATTTTTGTCCGATCCCTTTTGTCAAATTATATGAATTAGATAAACTTTTGAAACATTGTTTAGACTTCTCTTTATATAAGATCAAGCCCTAGCTTTCCATCCCTAAAAGAAAAATGTAGTTTTAATCCCTATAGAATCATAAATACAATAATATCATTTGGGAGAATAGCATTGAAAATCGCATTATATCAACCCGATATACCACAAAATCTTGGTGCTATGATGCGCTTATGTGCCTGTACGGGAACATCGTTGGATATTATTGAGCCTTGTGGCTTTCTTTGGAATGAACGAAAAATCCGTCAATCGGCTATGGATTATTTCGATAAAATAAAAATAACGCGCCACACCAATTGGGATAATTTCTTTGATTTATATCAAGGACAGAGCCGTATAATTTTGATGTCTACTAAATCAAGCGCGCCATATTATGATTTTAAATTTCATGATAGTGATATTTTGCTTGCGGGAAGTGAAAGTTCCGGCGTGCCACAAAATGTACATGATACGGTCGGTGCCCGCGTCTGTATCCCGATGAAAAGCGATTTTAGATCTCTTAATATCGTCAATGCGACATCGATGATTTTAGGCGAAGCAATAAGACAAACAGAATGGAATATATAATGTCAGATACGTTAGAAGATAAAAAACAACTGGCTGCCGCGTGGTTTAAAGACCTGCAGGATCAGATTTGCAAGGCTTTTGAAGACATTGAAGATGAGCTTGTCGATGGTGCAAAAGCGCATTTACCCGCCGGACGCTTTACAAAGGATGTGTGGGAACGCGATGAAAACCTAACCCCCAACGCATCGGGATCAATGTTACAGGGGGGCGGCCGAATGGGAGTAATGCGCGGACGCGTTTTTGAAAAAGTCGGCGTAAACTTCTCCCAAGTTCACGGCGCATTTTCAGAGGAATTCGCAAAACAAATCCCCGGTGCCATGCAAAGCAACGGCGCATTTTGGGCATCAGGCATCTCACTGGTGGCGCATATGCACTCCCCCCTTGTGCCGGCGGTTCATATGAATACGCGGATGATTGCAACCTCTAAAAGCTGGTTTGGTGGCGGCGCGGATTTAACGCCCATGTTCGAAGATGCAAAAGATACCGCCGATTTCCACACAGCCTTTAAAACCACATGTGACGAACATGACCCTGCCTATTACCCCGAGTTTAAAAAATGGTGTGATGAATATTTCTATCTGCCACAT
>CAXBFT010000343.1:0-1875 GCA_963974945.1 uncultured Alphaproteobacteria bacterium | reverse complement strand
CCATTTGATTGAAGGGTTCGAGGATAAGTCCCGCGCCTTTCTTCAGGTGCAAAATGGATGTGACCATCGCTGTACCTTTTGCATTATCCCTTATGGTCGTGGAAATTCGCGCAGTGTTCCCATTGGCGTGATTGCCGAACAGGTGAGAACGCTTGTCGGGCAAGGCTATAACGAGATTGTGTTTACCGGCGTTGATGTCACCTCGTATGGTGCAGATTTACCAGGGAATCCTAGTCTGGGGCAGATGATCCGCCGTATTCTTGCACTTGTGCCTGAATTGCCGCGTGTACGCCTTTCTTCACTTGATCCGGTGGAGATTGATGATGATCTTTGGCTGCTTATCGCAGAGGAACAGCGCCTGATGCCGCATTTGCATTTATCCTTACAGGCGGGGGATGATATGATTCTTAAGCGCATGAAGCGCCGCCATTTGCGACAAGATGTGATTGATGTATGTCGTCGTGCCCGTGATTTGCGCCCTGATATGGCCTTCGGCGCGGATATAATTGCGGGTTTTCCGACGGAAACTGATGAAATGTTTGAAAATTCCCTGCTGATTGTTGAGGAATGCAATATTACTTATCTGCATATCTTCCCATATTCCGAGAGGGACGGTACACCCGCTGCAAAGATCCCTAATCAAGTCGCTGTGCCGCTGCGTAAAGAACGCGCAGCAAAGCTCCGTGCTTTAGGTGTGCGACAAGAGCTGAGCTTGTTAAAACGTAATATCGGCAAGGAAATGACGGTATTGGTTGAAAAGGGTGGTTTAGCGCGAGGTGAGAATTTTCTTAGTGTTTGCGTCCCTGATCATCTGGAGGTTGGAGCGCTTATTCGTGTGAAAACAACGGGGCTACGCGATAGCATGCTCACATGTGACATCCTATAAAATTTATTTGGAAAGTTGATGCACATCGGACTTTAAGGGCGTATAATTATCATCTGCACTTAATGGAGGTTTGTTATGGTTTTCTGGCGTAAAAAAAATAATGTTGTCGAAGCAGAAGCAGAGGAACAAGAGCAGGAATTCCTTCATCCAAAGGGTGAGCCGGAGATAGAGCCTTCGACTGATTATGAGGCCGATTTGGTGCGTGACGGCATTCAGGATGATCTTCACGAAACTGATAATGATGTGATCGAAGAACTGGATGAAACGCCAACGCCGATTAGTGTGATCGCCGATGCACAGGATCGAGATGATGATGATAATCCCGATATTGATCATTCCGGTGAGGGCGGCTGGTTTTCGCGCCTGACGCATGGTCTTGGTAAATCAACCAATAAGATCACTCAGGGGTTGAGTGATATTATTACAAAATCAAAATTGGATCAGGATACACTGGACCAGTTAGAGGATGTTTTAATATCCGCTGATTTAGGGCCCAAAACGGCTGCGCGCGTGATTGAGGATTTCTCCAAAGACCGTTTTGGTAAAGATATTTCAGAAGATAACATCAAAGAGGCACTTGCCGATACGATGGCAAAAATCCTTGCGCCCGTCGCTAAGCCGCTTGTGATTGCAAAGCAAGAGAGCGGGCCATTTGTTTTGTTGGTCTGTGGTGTCAATGGCGCAGGTAAAACCACAACAATTGGTAAATTAACAAAGCAGCTGAAACAAGAAAAGGGCTATTCCGTGATGATTGCGGCGGCCGATACATTCCGCGCAGCTGCAATTGAGCAGCTTTCAACATGGGCAAAGCGTAGCGGGGCAGAGATGTTCACTAAAGATGTTGGCGCAGATGCTGCCTCTGTTGCGTTTGAGGCTTATGAAAAGGCTAAGGCCAGTGGCACGGATGTCTTGATTATAGATACTGCGGGACGTTTGCAAAACAAGGCCAATCTGATGGAAGAACTTGCAAAGATTATCCGCGTTCTCAA
>CAXBFT010000342.1:0-1877 GCA_963974945.1 uncultured Alphaproteobacteria bacterium | reverse complement strand
TGCGCCCATGGGCGATCCGTTTGCAGCATATATATTTTACGCGCCATAATAACCCAAGCGATTAAGGCAATGAGGGAGAGCAGGTTGCGCCAAAAGGTAACCTCTATCGGCCCAAAATAAGGTGAAAAAAGCTTTGCGAATAAAATCATCGCCGCGAGCATAAAGGCATTGAGGCCGGCATAAATCAATCCAAGGATAACAGAGGGCTGAAGAGGTGTATGATCGGCCATAGGTCAGGCTTTCTTTTGGTTTTTATATTCGCGGAAGATAATGTAAAGCTGCGCTATAATAATCAGACCTGCGCCCCAAAATATAGAGGCAAAATCTAAATCATATTGCCAAATAAATATATCCGCCAAAATCGTCCAAAGCAGGGCGGAATAGCTAAAGGGTGTAACAACAGAGGCGGGCGCATATTTATAGGCATTGGCCAGACAAAATTGTGCAATACCGCCGGATGCAGCAATTAATAGGAATAATCCAATCTCATCAGGAGCAGGGAGGTTGGCAACCCAAGGCATAGCAAGTCCAGGAATAATTGCGCCTGCAAGAATGAAATAAAAGGTCACCGTGACTGAGGATTCTGTTTTTAATTTTCGCAACACTATAAACATAGAGGCATGCATAAAAGCCGCCAAAAGCGCAAGCATGAGGCCGAATGTGTTGAAATCGCCACTGGGCCGAGAGATGATATAGACCCCGACCATCCCGATAATGACCGCGCCCCAACGATGAATGCCGATATGCTCTTTCAAAAGGAAATGCGAAAATATGGGCGTTAATATTGTAGAGGTAAAGAATATAACAGAGGCGTAGGAGATTGGTAAATAAGACAGTGCACCATAGGTCACCATAAGGCTGAACCCGCCAATAATTGCACGCGTGGCAACCAGTTTCTTATGTTTCACTTTGAATATATGTGTTTTCCCCCTTAAAATTATAAAAAGGAAGAGTGGCACAAAGATGATGGCATTGCGGTAAAAGGCAATCTCTGCAACGTGATGGGTTTCGGAGAGGATCTTGGCGCAGATGCTCATCACACAGAACAGTGTATGCGCGCAGATGCCTAAGCCAATGCCTACAAAAACGCGATCTTTTTGCTCTGTTATATCCATCATCATGTTTATCTATGGTGTATAGTCATTTGCATTTATTTCGTGACATTCGTTGCTGCGCGGTTTCTACGTTGTGTCGCTTGCGCCTTGTCACAAAATAAAGCCAAACGACTATAGGGCGTAAAAAAAGCCCCTCTGAAAATCAGAAGGGCTTTTAAATTCGTTTTAAATGCTTCTGATTAATTCTTTTCTTTGTCTACAAGCTTATTCGCACCAATCCAAGGCATCATCGCACGTAGTTTTGCGCCTGTTTCTTCGATTGGGTGCTTTGCTTCGCGCTCACGGATTTCAACAAGGCGTGTTAGGCCTTCTTTATTTCCGCCCATGAAGTCTTGAACGAATTTACCGGATTGGATGTCGGCAAGAATACGTTTCATTTCTTCTTTTGTCTCTGGTGTAATCACGCGCGGGCCGGAAACATAGTCACCAAACTCCGCAGTGTTAGAGATAGAGTAGCGCATATTGGCAAGGCCGCCCTCATACATAAGGTCAACAATCAATTTAAGCTCGTGCAAGCATTCGAAATAGGCCATTTCAGGTGGATAACCTGCTTCAACCAATACTTCGTAACCGCATTTAACAAGCTCTGACGCGCCGCCGCAAAGAACCGCTTGCTCACCGAATAAATCAGTTTCGCATTCGTCTTTGAACGTTGTTTCGATGATACCTGAACGACCGCCACCAACAGCAGATGCATATGAAAGAGCCAAGTCTTTCGCATGACCTGATGCATCTTGTGCAACAGCAATAAGGCACGGAACG
>CAXBFT010000341.1:0-1894 GCA_963974945.1 uncultured Alphaproteobacteria bacterium | reverse complement strand
CAAGAGCCACGAACTTTCTTGAGAAGTTATGGCTTGCAATACGGGCTGTTGCTTCGGATACTGGGCGCATGTTTTTAAATGGGCTTGTTGCTTGTTATTGAAATACTCTATGGAAATTTCTAACACAGTTTATAATTTTATGACAGATGAACCAGCGGTTTTCCGCAAAAATATTTTACAATGGTATGACCGTCATCGCAGGGTTCTGCCATGGCGTGCTTTGTCTGGTGATCAAGTTGATCCCTATTTAGTTTGGTTATCCGAGGTCATGTTGCAACAAACAACGGTGCAGGCCGTTATTGCCTATTTTCTTAAATTTACAGAAAAATGGCCGAATGTTCATGCTTTAGCGGCAGCAGAGAATGATGAGGTTATGAGCGCATGGGCGGGGCTTGGTTATTATGCGCGCGCACGAAATTTGCATAAATGCGCAAAAATTGTATCTAAAGATTTACTTGGTGTTTTTCCTTGTGATGAGGCTGCACTTAAGTCTTTACCGGGGATTGGTGATTATACAAGCGCCGCGATCATGTCGATTGCTTTTGATATGCCGGCCGTTGTTATTGATGGCAATGTTGATCGTGTTATGGCGCGCTATCATGCAATTGATAGACCTTTTCCGGCGGGCAAGGGCGATGTAAGGCGCTATGCTGAGTTTTATGCAAAGGGTTTTTCTGATCGCCCATCTGATTATGCGCAGGCACTTATGGATTTGGGCGCGATAATTTGTACGCCAAAATCACCATGCTGTACATTATGCCCACTTAATTACGGATGCGCGGCATATCAAAAGGGGGAAGCGGAATTATATCCAAAAAAATTACCTAAAAAACAGCGCCCCAAACGATATGGTCATGTTTATTGGATTACAAATGGCAAGGGGCAAGTTTTATTGCATAGGCGCCCTAATAACGGCTTGCTTGGTGGAATGTATGGTCTGCCCACGAGTGATTGGTTGGAAGGTATGTTGGAAATTAAGCATCACACTGATTTTTCTAATTTCGATTTTGTTGTTAAACATGAAAAAGTAGAGCATGTCTTTACTCATTTTTCCTTAACGTTATTTGTGAATGAAGTGCATTTACAACATAATTATGCTGGTGATTTTTCAGAAGATTTTGTGTTTTATGATGTAAATGACATACGCGCGAACAGCTTTCCGACCGTTTTTAAAAAGGCAATTAAGTTATTTCTATGATATGATTGGTTGCGTCAAAAGGCCGCGCAGGATAAAATAAGAATCTAAATTATAAATTTTAAGAAAATGTATTTATGCAAATAACGAAACTTAAAAAATTAAGGCATTCTTTCCTTATATTGACCATCCTCATAGGAGGGGGGCTTTTATCGACCGCGGCTTCTTTTGCACAATTTGAAGGCTTAACTGCGGGATATACCGATAAATTTATTAATTTCGATGTGGGCAACGGCGCAGAAAAAAGTGGAAAGAATAAAAGATACAGAAATAATTATGTTTATGAGGAGCCAACAATAAACGCTCTTATGCATCTATATTGGTCTGTTGGTTATTACAAAATTGAAGATAATTGGGCTGTTGATGAATTTATGCGCATCACTGAGTGTGATTTATTTAGGAAATTTTTCTCTGACGAGTTTGAGTGGGGAAAAATAAGGGATGCAACAAAGGATTTTATTGTTGAAAATAAGGGAGATTTTCCAACCCGATTTGAATTTATGGTTCCTTTGAAATTTGGTGATTATAATGAGAAAAGAAAAGCATTTGCCCTGCAAAAGGAATATGAAATTGATTCTATACGTAGGTTTGAGGTCTATGCAGCAGATTATAATAAGCCTGCTTGTGTCCCGGAATTTAGGGTAATGTACGGCGCTCCAAGGGCTTTGGTGCTTGAGTTTAGTCGCCCCATTTCGATGA
>CAXBFT010000340.1:0-1907 GCA_963974945.1 uncultured Alphaproteobacteria bacterium | reverse complement strand
TTTATGATTTTTTGCCGCCGCGCGGATCATTGCTGGCCCGCCAATATCGATGTTTTCAATGCATTTGTTAAAATCTGCGCCGCTATGCATTGTCTCAACGAAAGGGTAGAGGTTGATGACAACCATATCTATACCGGAAATGCCATTATCTTGCATGGCTTTAACATGGCCCGCATCATCGCGTTTGGCCAAAATACCGCCGTGAATGGTTGGGTGTAGGGTTTTTACGCGCCCTTCCATGATTTCAGGAAATCCCGTATGTTTTGATACTTCTATAACAGGAATACCCGCTTCGGCTAATGTTTTTGCCGTACCGCCGGTGGAGAGAATTTCTATACCGCGATCATGTAGCTTTTGTGCAAAATCGACAATGCCGGTTTTATCGGAAACGGAAATTAATGCGCGTTTAACTGTAAGTGCATTTGGGTCGTTAATGACGGTATCGCTCATTTGCTGCGGCGATATGTTTGCTTTGTGGTTTTGCGTAAAGGCCGCGATTATTTGGTACGGCTTTGAAATCATCCGTTATCCCAATCACTGTTTCCGCGCCTCCAAGGAATAGAAACGCATCTTCACTCATTTGTCTGCCAAAGCGTTCCATCACATCTTTTTTTGTCGGTTGATCAAAATAGATCAAGACATTGCGGCAGAAAATCACATCAAATTGCCCCATCGAAGCCATGCCGTCGAGGAGGTTGAAGTATTTAAAGTTGATCATATTTTTGATTTCTGGATTAAGCGCCCATTTATCGCCTTGTTGTGTGAAATATTTCATCAAATGAGTGATAGGCAGGCCGCGCTGTACTTCGAATTGGGTGTATACGCCTTCTTTGGCCTGTGCCAGAATCTCATGAGAAATATCTGTCGCCGTAATATCAAATGTCCAACCCGGCATTTTAAACGCTTCTTCTTTTAACAGCATTGCCAAAGAGTAGGGTTCCTGACCACTGGAAGAGGCGGCGCACCAAATACGCATGCGTTTGGAATGACCTTGTTTTTCCTTAAAATACGGAAGGACGGTGTTTTTGAAAATCTCAAACGGGTTGATGTCGCGAAAAAATGAGGTTTCATTGGTTGTCATGGCCTCCACAATATCGTTGATCAGATCGGCTTGTGGTACGCCGCGTAGAACGCGCGTTAATTCATCTAAGCCTTCAAAGCCCCATTTTTTTGCAATTGGATTTAAACGCGATTCAATCAGATATGATTTATCTTGCGTTAAAAGCAGCCCTGATTTGGCTTTTAAAAGGTCTTTATATATATCAAAGTCAGTAATATTCATTTTTTTTCCAATATGTTACAGCGTTCTATACGCTGATTTAACCCATGATCCTATTTTATCAAGCGGTAAAACAGCCGAGCAAATACCATCCAGTGCGACCGCACCCGGCATTCCCCAAACCACGCTGGTTTCTTCGTCTTGCGCAATGATTCTACCGCCTTTTTCAGAAAGTTGGCGCGCACTATATAGCCCGTCATGCCCCATACCTGTTAGAATGATGCAAAGGATTTTATTGCCGTATAATTCTGTCAACGATCTGAGCATAGGATCAACGGAGGGTTTGCAATAATTTTCCTGTGGTCCATCGTCAAGTTTTATACGCAATTCATTATTTTGTTTGATAAAGGTCATATGCTTGCCACCTGGGGCAACATAAATTTTTTCCTTTTCAACCAACATGTTTTCTTCGCCTTCGAAAGCGCTTATTCCCGTTTGTTGTTCTATATGTGTCGCCAGTATTTTTGTAAATGTAGCAGGCATATGTTGAGTGATGAGAATGGGGCATTTTGTACCCTTAAGATCGGCAAGCACCTTGAAAAGTGCCTGTGGGCCGCCTGTGGAGCTGCCTATTGCGATCACGTTGGGCGTTACATGAGCGAGTGTTCTGTCATTTTTTAAGGTGAAA
>CAXBFT010000339.1:0-1914 GCA_963974945.1 uncultured Alphaproteobacteria bacterium | reverse complement strand
AAGAGAAGGTTGGGGGGACTGGAATGATGCGTTAAAATCGGTCCATGAACCACAAGATGAGGGCGAACTTGACCCGATGCATAAAACGCGCCAACGCCTCGCCTATGATGAACTGCTTGCGAACCAACTCACCCTCGCTCTTGTGCGCGACAGGCAGAGCAAGCTGAATGGGCGCAGCTTCCCGCAATCACAGATATTGCGCCCGAAAATGGAGGCTGCCATCCCCTTTGAGCTGACGGGCGCGCAGAAGCGTAGCCTGCTTGAAATTGATGAAGACATGGAAAAGCCGTCAAAAATGATGCGTCTTGTGCAGGGCGATGTCGGTAGCGGTAAAACCGTTGTTGCTGCTCTGGCCATGCTCAATGCAGTTGAGGCAGGCGCGCAAGCCGCACTGATGGCGCCGACAGAGATATTGGCGCGCCAACATGCACAAAGCCTCAAACCTTGGCTTGAGGCCGCAGGTGTGCGCTTTGTTGTGCTGACGGGGCGCGATAAGGGCAAGGCACGCGACATAATCGTGCAGCAAATTGAAAATGGAGCCGCACAAATTATTATCGGCACGCATGCCATCTTCCAAAATGACGTAGAATATCGCGATTTAGGCATCGCCGTGATTGATGAACAACATCGCTTTGGCGTGCATCAACGCATGGAGCTGTCAAATAAGGGGCGCGGGACGGATGTTTTGGTGATGACCGCCACCCCTATTCCACGCACCCTCGCCCTGACGGCCTATGGTGACCTTGAAATTTCAAAGCTGGATGAGAAGCCGCCGGGGCGCAAACCGATCCAAACCATGCTATTTGCCAATGATAAACTGGATCAGGTTGTGGACGGCATTGCCCGCAAAATATGTGAGGGCGTGCGCGTGTATTGGGTTTGCCCCCTGGTTGAGGAATCCGAGCTTATTGACCTTTCCGCCGCGCAGGAGCGCTATGACATCCTACAGGCGCAATTTGGCGAGCGCATCGGCCTTGTTCATGGACGCATGAAGGCAACGGAAAAAGATGAGGTCATGCAGAAATTTGCCAATGGTGATCTGGATATTCTGGTTGCAACAACGGTGATTGAGGTCGGGGTGAACGTCCCCGAGGCAACCATCATGGTTATTGAGCATGCAGAGCGTTTTGGCCTGTCGCAATTGCACCAGTTACGCGGTCGCGTGGGACGTGGGGCGGAGCAATCATATTGCTTCCTGCTCTACTCCACACCTCTTGGCATCATCGCGAAGGAGCGTTTAAGCATCATGCGCGACACCGAAGACGGCTTTATCATCGCCGAAAAGGATTTAGAACTACGCGGAGGCGGCGATATTTTGGGGACAAAACAAAGCGGCATGACAGAATTTCGAATCGCCAATCTTGCCGCACATGGAGAGCTTCTGGCCACGGCCCGCGACGATGCGAAACTCATTGTATCGAAAGACAAGGATTTAGAGACAGAGCGCGGGAAAAACCTCAAAACCCTGCTCTACCTCTTTGAAATGGATCAGGCAATTCGGTATTTCAGGGGTGGTTAGTTTTTTTGTCAGTCTGCACTAATAACAGTTTACACGACAGCTTTCGGCACTAAGCGGACATTGAAATAAGTTAGGGTTAGATTGCCTGGTCTATAGAGAAGGAATAAATATTAGTGCCATTCAATAAATATAGTTTATCGGCTCTTCCTACTATCTGCGCATCTTCAAGGCTATGGCCATTTTCATTAACTAATTTATATTCCCCTATAATATCCGCTTCATGATTATCTTTAAGTATTACCAATTTGAATAACCTATTATTACGGTTTCCACTGAATAAAGCGTAATTATTATTAATTGCGAAAGAACAGCCACCTTTTTGAGGCGAATACCAGTAATCTTCAATTTTACCTTTATGGATTTTTACTAAAGGATAATCAGAATAATAGTAACAC
>CAXBFT010000338.1:0-1944 GCA_963974945.1 uncultured Alphaproteobacteria bacterium | reverse complement strand
CAATAATGGTTCGGCAGAATAATTGGCAAGATTGACAATACCGCCGCCATCGACACCAATCACGCCAGATGATATCCCCGCCAAAACTGTTTCAGTTAATTGCCTGCGGCGATCAAGTTGCCTGTTAGCCTCGATTAATTCATTACGTTGGCCTTGAATTTGGCTCGTCATGCGGTTAAAAGAGCGCGCCAGATATTCAAATTCTTCAAGGCGGTTATCCTCATCCACCCGTGAGGTTAGATCACCTGCACGCACGCGATCTGATGCGGTAATCAATTCACTGATCGGGTTGACCAATTGCCGCGCAAGTAAAAGCCCAGACCAGATTGCCGCAAGCAACAATAAAAACCCAACCACAACAAATAACAATGTCGCCGTAATCTGCATTCCAGAGGATCGCATCTGTAGATTCTTATAATCCTCAACCGCAAGCTTCGCCGAATTGAGATGAGCCAGAACCTGAGAATCAACCATACGCCCGACGAACAAATAGGAATCGCGCAAATTATCAAGCTTCACCAACGCACGGACCCTATCGCCATCCTCGCCCATAATCAAAACCAGATCGCCCTGTGCCGCTTGCTCCATGGCATATTCGGGCGGCGTTTCATATTCCAAGGTAAAGCTCATAGCAGAGCGCGCAAGAACCTTACCGCGTGTATTTAAAATAACGGCCTCGGATAAGTTACGAAAGAATGACTGGGTATCAAGGCTTCGCGTAAGCGCGCCCTCATCCATCATGTATTTTTCTGCCTGACGATCCAAATCATTCGCCATGGCCAATGTATCGGCGCGAATAACCTGCTTATGCTCCTCCAGATAAGATTGCGCCACTGCGCTTGATTCATTAATTGCCGTTTGCACGCGCTGGCTGAACCATGCCTGTACGCCAAAATGAAAGAAAAAGGCGGAAAACACCGTCATTACAATAGTTGGCACAGCCACCAGAAGACTAAAGATATAAACAAGGCGCACATGCAGATGTGACCCCGCTATACCACGCTTTCGCCCACTCCAAACAGCAACAATACGCCGCGCAATAAGCGATACCAACAACAATAAAATGATAAGGTCTATATTCAATAACCAGATCACCATATCCGGATTATCACCGAAAGGAGGACTCTTACTTAACGCGGCATAGGTTAGAAATCCACTCACCAAAGACGCAACAACAAGTAATATCGCCGCCTTTGTGCGCCACGATCGATATTTTAATTGCGATAAACGAATGCCTGAGAAGATCTTTAAAAGAAGTTCCTTAATCGTCCATGACGATGATGCCGCGCTATTTTTTTTATGTAATGACAATCCATATCCTGTTATAAGAATGAAGCTTTGCTTTGTGCGTGTTGCATTTTTACAACATACAGGGCAAAAGAGCAACATGTTTCACAATTGATATATTAAAGATACCCATGAACTTTTCCCTTATCATCGTCGCCGCAGGATCAGGAACGCGCTTAGGTCATGATATTCCAAAGCAATATATTGCAATTGGCGGGCAAAGTATTTTACAACACACACTAAATGCTTTTATCGGCGTCGCTGGATTACAGGATATTTGCATTGTGATGAATGAGAGTCATGAGAACCTATTCTATACTGCTCTGCCTGATATACCCCCTAATATTTGCGTTTGCCATGGCGGTGATACCCGTCAAGACAGTGTCCGTAACGGTCTGAACGCACTTGATCCCCATGATGATGACATTGTCCTGATCCATGATGCCGCGCGTCCGTTTATAGATCGAGGCGATATTCAAAACCTTATTGAGGCCATGCAAAGCCATAAGGCCGCCACACTTGCACATCCCGTTGCCGATACACTGCGTTATGTTGACGATCATAAAAATGCGGGTCAGGCCGTATCACGAGATAATCTTTGGGCGGTGCAAACACCGCAAGCCTTCCGCGCAGGAATGTTAAAGCAAGCGCATGCGC
>CAXBFT010000337.1:0-1944 GCA_963974945.1 uncultured Alphaproteobacteria bacterium | reverse complement strand
CACCGGATGATAAAACATGGATTGTGTTGGAGGTCTCATCCTTTCAATTGGATTTATGCCCGAGCTATCGCCCTGATATTGCGGTTCTTTTGAACTTAACACCCGATCATATTGATCGCCACGGCAGCATGGAAAATTATTGCGCCGTGAAAGAACGCCTGAGCGAGCGGAGCAAAAGCAGTGACTATAATATTGCTGTGATCTGCACGGATGATCCCTATATGCAAAAGGTTTATGCCCGTGCAAAGGATTTAGATTTGCGTAAGGTCGTTGAGGTTTCAACAGAAAAAATCTTATCTTCAGGTGTTTATGTTGAGGGGGATTTGATGTCTGATACCCTAAATGATACAGGGATGAAGGCGGGAAATCTATCGCGTATTCCAACATTAAAAGGCATTCATAATTACCAAAATGCGGCCAGTGCTTATGTGGCGGCGACATTGATTGGGATTACCCCTGAAAAAGTATGGGATTCTATGCAGGATTTCCCTGGCCTTAATCATCGTCAATTTTTGGTGCGCACAATTAACGGTGTGACATATGTCAATGACAGCAAATCAACCAATGCCGCTTCTGCGGCGGTGGCTTTGGGGTATCGTGATAATGTGTATTGGATTGTCGGCGGGCGTAAGAAGAAAACAGGGCTTGATGGATTAGAGGAGTTTTTCTCGCGGATTAAGCACGCTTTTCTCATTGGTGAATCAACAGAGGACTTTGCCGATTGGTTTGATAAATATGGCATAGAATTCTCGCGCTGTTATGACTTGGATAAGGCGGTTAGATGCGCGCATGATATGGCGCAAAAAAACCGCGGACAACCCGGCGGGGCGGGGGTGGTTTTGCTATCGCCTGCTTGTGCTTCTTTTGATCAATTCACATCTTTCGAAGATCGAGGCGATAAATTTACTGATTTTGTAAAGGCTTTAGACGAAAATTAATGACCGATATAGCTCTTGAAAGAACACAGCCTCAGGCCTTCTCACGCATGGATAGATCCTTTTTGGGTGCTTGGTGGTGGACGGTTGACCGTGCGATGCTCGGCTGTACTTTGCTTTTGTTATTATTTGGCGTGGCGTTGGTGGCAACCGCAAGCCCCGCTGTGGCGCATAAAATCGGCGTGAGTGATTTTCATTTCCTTAAAAAGCATATTGTCTTTTTAATTCCGTCAATCATGTTGATTCTTGGCGTTTCTATGTTGTCGCCGCGTTATGTTTGGCGTTTGGCCAGCTTGATTTTAATCGGATCAATTGTAATGACCATCCTTGTGTTATTTTTTGGCGATGAGGTCAAGGGCGCGCGGCGTTGGATTTCCCTGTTGGGCTTTTCAATTCAGCCAAGCGAATTTATGAAGCCTGCCTTTGCTATTGTTGCGGCGTGGCTTATCGCCTTACAAAAAAAGTCAGAGCAGCGCGCTTCATCCTATCATGGCGAACATGCGCGGGATGGCATTTTTTATGGCTATCGTTTTTCTATCGCACTTTATGCGTTTTTGATTACCCTTCTTTTGATGCAACCTGATTTGGGAATGAGCGTTGTTTTGACCTTTGTCTTTGTGGTACAAATATTTTTGGCGGGTTTGCGTTTTCGTTATTTGGCGGGCGTATTTTGCCTTGGTGCGGGTGGGTTTATCGCGGCTTATTTCTCCTTTCATCATGTTCGCAGTCGTATGGATCGTTTTATCAATCCTGAAAGTGGTGATAATTATCAGGTGGAGCGATCCTTGGATGCTATTAGAAAAGGTGGTTTGCTTGGCTCGGGGCCGGGGCAAGGCAGTGAAAAGATGAGCATTCCTGATGCCCATGCCGATTTTATCTTCTCCGTATTGGTTGAGGAAATGGGGCTTGTTTTTGCTTTTATCCTGATTGGGATTTTCCTGTTTGTGTTATTACGCGGTTTTCGTCGATTACAAGAAACCCAAGATTTATTTCCTGTTCTTGCGGCGGG
>CAXBFT010000336.1:0-1953 GCA_963974945.1 uncultured Alphaproteobacteria bacterium | reverse complement strand
AAAACAGGTGGCCACCTCGGCGCGGGTCTTGGCGTGGTGGAGCTTACCGTTGCCCTGCATGCCGTATTTGATGCGCCAAAAGACAAAATTATTTGGGATGTCGGGCATCAGGCTTATCCGCATAAAATTCTGACAGGACGCAAGCATAAACTCTCGACCATTCGTCAGGGTGGCGGCCTATCAGGCTTTACCAAAAGATGTGAAAGCGAATACGACCCCTTTGGCGCAGGCCATAGCTCGACCTCTATTTCCGCCGGATATGGCATGGCTGTGGCGCGCGATCTATCAAATCTTCTTGGTGCGAATGACGAAACCCATGTCATTGCCGTCATCGGTGACGGCGCGATGTCGGCAGGCATGGCCTATGAAGCAATGAATAATGCAGGCGCACATACAATTAACGGGAAAAAGAGCAAGCTGATCGTTATTTTAAATGATAATGACATGTCGATCGCCCCGCCCGTTGGCGCGATGAGTCGTCACTTGACTAAAATTATATCATCAAAACCTTATATCTCTGCGCGTGAAGTGGGTAAAAAAATCACTGATATTCTGCCATCTCCTATTCGCCGCGCCGCCAAACGCGCGGAGGAAAGCGCGCGCCTGGTTATGGGCAGTGGGACATTATTTGAAGATATGGGATTTTACTATATCGGCCCAGTTGATGGTCATAATATGGATCATCTCTTACCGATATTACGTAATGTTAAAGACAGCAAACATGACGGCCCGTTCCTAATCCATATACAAACGCAAAAGGGCAAAGGCTATCTTCCTGCGGAAAATGCGACCGATAAAATGCATGGTGTTAAAAAATTTGATGTTGTAACAGGCGAGCAAAGCAAAGGCAAAATCGGCGCGCCCAGCTATACCTCTGTATTTGCAAAAGCGCTTATTCAATTGGCTGAAAAAGACAAAAAAATTGTTGGCATCACCGCCGCCATGCCATCAGGCACCGGAATGGATAGCTTTGCCCACCATTTCCCCGAGCGCAGCTTTGATGTTGGTATTGCCGAACAGCATGCCGTAACTTTTGCAGCTGGTCTAGCAACAGAAAGCTATAAGCCTTTTGTTGCAATTTATTCGACATTCTTGCAACGCGCTTATGATCAGATCATCCATGATGTCGCGATCCAAAACCTGCCTGTACGCTTTGTCATTGATCGCGCCGGCCTTGTCGGGGCAGATGGACAAACCCATGCGGGCGCATTTGATATTGCCTATCTGGGATGCTTGCCCAACATGGTGTTAATGGCCCCCGCAGATGAAGCGGAATTAATGAATATGACAAAAACAGCCGCCGATTATAATGATGGTCCGATTGCGATACGTTTTCCACGCGGCGAAGGCATTGGTATAGAGCTACCAACCACACCGAAAACCATTCCCATCGGCAAGGGACGTATCATTCAAAAAGGGCAAAAAATTGCTCTACTCAGCTTTGGCACACGTTTAGAAGAATGCAAAAATGCGGCGGCCACATTAAAGGCAAAACTAAATATTGATATTACAATCGCCGATGCACGCTTTGCCAAACCCTTGGATGAGGAAATGATAACCTCCCTCGCGCAGAGCCATGATGCCATCATCACGATTGAGGAAGGATCGCGCGGTGGATTTGGCGCGTTTGTTTTGGAATATCTAACCAATAATGGTTTGCTTGATAAAGGATTGAAGCTCAGAACAATGACTTTGCCCGATATATTCCAAGATCACGGCAACCCCGATGCCCAATATGAAGAGGCACAGTTGAATGCGAAGCATATAGCAACTAAGGCTTGCTCATTGATATAAATCATTTTTTTTCGAATAGAGTTGATCAGAACATATTTTCTGATTAGAGTTGTAAGTTACATGACAATTGAAAAACCAACTATTGTAATTTTTGATATGGACGGAACAGCGGTACGTCATATAAACCCGCGTCTTCTCCATATTCTTGAGGTTTTGGAT
>CAXBFT010000335.1:0-2010 GCA_963974945.1 uncultured Alphaproteobacteria bacterium | reverse complement strand
ACACATATTGGCACAGGTTTTGATGTTCATGCCTTTGATGAGTCTTCTTTGGATGTTAAATCCGTTCGCTTATGCGGCGTTGATGTTGCCTATGACCGTAAATTAAAGGGGCATTCCGATGCCGATGTTGGCTTACACGCCCTGACTGATGCCGTTCTGGGCGCGATTGGCGCTGGTGATATTGGCATGCACTTCCCTCCATCAAATGATGATTTCAAGGGCATGGACAGTGCGGTTTTTCTTCAACGCGCCATAGAAATCATGCGTGATAAGGGCGGGTTTTTGGTCAATGCCGATGTAACCATCATCTGTGAGCGCCCGAAAATTGGCGAATATCGCGAAGCCATGGTCAAACGCATGGCAGAGATTATGGGCGTTGCAACGCACCGCGTAAACATCAAGGCCACCACCACTGAGAAACTCGGCTTTACAGGACGAAAAGAAGGCATTGCGGCGCAGGCCGCGGTCTCTATCCAGATGCCGCAAAAGGATGATTAAACAATGAAGCTCGGCTTTCATATCCCAAAAGAATTAGACCGCCGCAAACCCTATACATGGATTGCCTCTTGGTTTGGTGCGGGATTCATTAACCCTGCGCCCGGCACGTGGGGGTCATTGGCGGCGCTTCCCTTTGGCGTTGCCATATTCGCATTAGGCGGCGCCCAAGCTTTAACAGTCGCAGCGATTATGATCACCCTGATCGGCCTATGGGCGGCGCATCATTTTGATAAGGATATGGATGGGCATGATTCCAAAATGATCGTGATTGATGAGGTTGCAGGGCAATGGATCGCCCTTATCCCCGCGGCGCTTAACCCACTTCTTATCCTTGTGGCCTTCATCATGTTTCGGTTTTTTGATATTTTAAAGCCTTGGCCTATCGGATTTATCGATAAGAAAATTAATGGTGCGGCAGGCGTTATGTTCGATGATGTGGTTGCGGGACTTTTCGCCGCCATTTGTGTGATAGCAGCAGGAGTATATTTATGAGTTTAGTACAGCAATTAAGCACCTCTCTTCGTGAAAAAGATTTACGCCTGACCACGGCTGAAAGCTGCACGGGTGGTATGATTGCCGCGGCGATCACGGATTTATCCGGCGCTTCTGATATATTTGATCGTGGCTTTATTACCTATTCAAACCAAGCTAAGCAAGACATGCTGGGTGTTTCCGTTAATATCATCAATCATTATGGTGCGGTCAGTGCGCAATGCGCCGATGCCATGGTTATGGGTGCTCTCGCTCACAGTACCGCCGACATTGCCGTATCAGTCACAGGCATAGCAGGGCCAAATGGCGGCAGCGTAGAAAAGCCCGTCGGACTTGTTTACATTGGTGTATGCATTCGCGGGAAAGAACCAACTATTGAGGAATGCTTCCTTAGCGGATCGCGCGATGACGTGCGCAGAGCGGTAGTTGATAAAGCATTAGGGTTGTTGTTTGAGGCCGTTCTCACCGTATAATTCTTTTGCGCGGGTTTCAAACGCACCGACCATGCGCTGCACCACCTCATTGAAAAAAACGCCGATTAGATTTTGAAGGATTTTATTCTTGAACTCAAAATCCACGAAAAAATCGAGGGTGCAACTGCCATCCTCTTCACGAATAAAGTTCCAATGATTAGATAAATATTTCATCGGGCCTGACAGATATTCCACATGAATATGATCGGGCTCTGACAAAGAAACTTTAGAGCCGAATTTCTCTCGCACCAATTTATAACCAATGACAAGGTCGGCGTAAAACACCGTATCGCCTTCGCGTTTTGTGATGCGGCTGGCGATGCACCACGGCAAAAACTCAGGGTATCGCGCAACATCCGCCACCAGTGCATAAAGCTGCTCCGGCGTATAGGGAAGATTACGTTTTTCGGCGTGGGTTGTCATTTATTCCGCAGCAACCGCGCCGAATTTTGCATCGCGGGCGGCTTTTAGTTTTTCAAAGTCATCGCCTGCATGATGAGATGAACGCGTGAGCGGTGTGGCCGAAACCATCAAGAACCCTTTGGCT
>CAXBFT010000334.1:0-2016 GCA_963974945.1 uncultured Alphaproteobacteria bacterium | reverse complement strand
TTTTTACATCGTTTTTACAATATTCTATATTTACATATTGACAATCACCTGCCCTTTGCTTTACAGAACCTCGCACAGATAAAGCGCGGACTCTTAAAATGAATAATAAACAAAATAGAATTACTGAAGCCTTTAGTACGTTAACCCCTCAAACAATAAAAAGCAGCCCCACCAGAAATAAGCTTATGGAAAAAATATGAGAATCCGTTAAGTCTATTACAGATTCTCGCTTTGAACTCAGCGATAAAGTAAATCTGATCAATGATATAGAAGCAAATATACGATCTTTAATTGAAACAAAAACGCCTTATTCTGATAACACACAACCAAGTTACAAGCTTATATTAGGGACAAAAGGATCCGGCGCACCTGAACGCGCGCAAGAAAATTATTTAGAAACACCGGATGAACTAAAAGAAAAATACGCATTTATAAACAAAGGTACATTTGGATTTATTGCGCAAATGCAAACAGTTAGGGCTGTTTTGCAACGTGAAAACTATGAAAGCAAAACCGAACGTCAGCTATCTAAAAGAATGCTCCTCAATAAATTAATGGGGATAGATGAGCTTATCGGTGATGTTATTGCCTATGACGCATTTGAAAAAGGGCTTTCGATTGTCAGAGCATCAAATGCATCCCCCGAAGACATCTTGGATAAAGTAAAGAAAGCACAAGGTAAAAATTATGATACCACAGTTTGCATCTACCACAGCCCCCTTAAAGAATGCGCGGTAAATTATAATAAATGGAGTGAGAAAAATATTGGCCTGTTTTTTCAGGATAATGACTTTGTTGAAAGCTATGTTAAAACCCTTAAAACACTCCCTCTGCTATTAAATCATTTTAAATCATCCGCATTTAACTTTGCCCTTGTTTATAATTCAGAAGAACAAGATGCTGAACACGCCCCAATTGTCATCATTCGTGAACATAAAGTCCAAAAGTTTTTAACCTCAATACTAAGACATACCAGAGCAGAAAATGGCATGGAGTGGGATAAAAATGTGTTGAATAAGCACGGGCTAAATATAGATGACTTTGATATACTATCACAAAACTACATGCTGGCTTTTGAAGAACTTACATGCCAAGAGCATGAAACGGACTTTGATCCTGATCTTTTTAATAAAAGCCAAGAACAGACCTTAAAAGAAAAACAAAAGATCCAAGATGACCTAAATAAAAAACATATAAAAACCGGACATCACAACAGGATAATAAATACAACAGATTCAGATGATACGTCTTCCTCAGGTGACATCGGTGATCAGGGGACTAATGAATCGGGCATTCAGCCCATTGAACCATAGCAATATCATCGATATTACAAGCCAACATGATAAGACGATCAACCCCAAGCGCAATCCCTGCGCTTTCAGGCATGCCATAGGCCAGAGCAGCAAAGAATTCCTCGCGTCGGTCAGCTCTGAAAATGCATTGGCAAGCTCTACGCCGCAGACATAAAGCTCAAAACGCTCGGCAAAACGCGGATCAGACACTTTTCTACGCGAAAGAACAGCCATGCTCACCGGATAATCATAAATAACACTGGGTCTTTTGTGCCCCAAGAATGGCTCTATCTTCTCTGCCATAACCGCATGAAAAATATCATCCCATGCATCTCCATCAACAACACGCACGCCAATGTTCTGCGCCTTTGCTGCGAATTCATCCCTATCTTCTAAAATTTCTGTTATATCTATTTGGGCATATTTGGTAAAAGCCTCTGCAACAGATAATCTTTCCAACGCCAAAAACGGATCACAGGAAATATCATTATATCGATAATGCATAATACCCACGGCCTGCGCGACTCTACGCAGTACATCCTCACAATCATCCATAAGCGCCGTATAATCTTTCCCCACGCGATACCATTCCATAATGGTAAATTCCGGGCTATGGCGCTTTGTTTGCTCTCCATTACGATAAGCATGGCAAATTTGGTAAATACGCTCCATCCCCGCGGTGAGTAAACAAAGCGCCATAGCCCGGAATTTACCATTATGGAAT
>CAXBFT010000333.1:0-2046 GCA_963974945.1 uncultured Alphaproteobacteria bacterium | reverse complement strand
AAACCCCCAATGCTTTTTTGGCTTATAAATATAACTTGGGAGATTTTAGGGGTTAGCCGATCTGCGTCCCTCATTCCCACATACCTAATCTCCGCTTCAATTTTATTTTTGACACAAAAATTTAGTCAAAAGTTGTTACCTAGAAATAAGAATGCCCACGCCCTTACACCTTGGTTAATATTAGGAGCTTTGCCATTTCTAGTTTATGGCACTATTATTATGTTTGATCTTTTGGTGGCTGCCGCACTGCTCTGCGTCTTGATCGCCTTTTATGATTATGCACAAAAGCCAAAAATATCACGCCTGCTTCTGGGCGGTTTTTTACTTGGGTTGGGCGTTTTATCTAAGGGGCCGGTAATGTATCTCTATGCTCTTTGGCCATTACTCCTCTACCCATACTGGCGATCAGAGAGCTTCGTAACTAAGAAGAAATTTTATTGCGCCATCGGCATTGCCACCCTCATATCCTTTATTCCTGTATTATGCTGGCTTGTCCCCACCCTGTTACAAACAAATGGAGACTTCGCATTCTGGCTCATATGGAATCAAACAGCCGGGCGCGTCTCTGGAAATTTTAGCGCATCACATGTGCGCCCTGTTTACTTCTATCTGGGCATCGCGCCAATCTTATTTCTGCCATGGGGATTTATGCCCTCCTTCTGGCGATCCGTAAAACAACACAGAAATCCCAAAGAATTCAGCTTCCTCCTCTGCGCTACCCTACCTGTTTTCGCTTGCTTCTCCCTTATCGCAGGCAAGCAACCGCATTATCTTCTCCCTCTCTTACCCTTTGTTGTGATAGGCATATCCATAATTCTTTCACATTACCCGCTTAAACGCATAAAACACATTGCGATCGGAATGGTCATTCTTTTCTGCTCCGGACAAATCATTGCATCGCACAGCTTGCTAAAAAGATACGACCTTCTGCCCATCGCCCAATTCTATCAAGACCATAATAAGGCCGATTGGGCGATCAGCCCAAGCTATCAGGGCGAGATTGGGTTTTTGTCACGCATGGAAAAGCCGATTACCGTCCTTGAAAAGAACAAAGTGCAGAACTGGTTTGCCGATCATCCACAAAGTTTCGCCGTTATTCGATATAACCAACCAGACGAAATAAGCCAATACACACAGCTATATTCTCACCCATATAGAGGAAAATGGATCGGTATTTTCAAAGAAAAAGAGACTGAAGAAAAACAATGAAAATAACAAAATACCCTAAAAAAATTAGAATCCTACATTGGTTAACAGCAATGTTAATTCTTTGCCAAATCATAATATGGTTCTTACTGGAAGATTTTGAAACACTTTTCTATGCCCACATGATCTTTGGATTTGCTATTTTATCCATAACAACGATACGTATAATAATTAAATATAAACATCATGATTACCCGCCTTGCCCTGAAAAATTTTCAACCAAAGAATGGGCTCTTGCAAATACAGGACACCATGTCTTATATTTGTTTTTAATTATCACGCCAATCACAGGTCTTTTAGCAGCAGTCAAAGAAAATAATTTTATTAAAGCGCATGATATAAATGAGATTATTACTCGTCGAAGATGATATAAATTTAGGCAAAGCAACGATGGATGGCCTGCGTGAATCGTATGCTGTAGATTGGTTTCAATCAGCCGAGGAAGCGCAAGATGCAGTTGCCACCACTACCTATGACCTCATCGTTCTTGATATTAACCTGCCCGGCATATCCGGCCTCGACCTGCTTAAAGAGCGCCGCAAAGCCAATGATATGATCCCGATCCTATTCCTCACTGCGCGCGACAATGTACAACACCGCATAGAAGGTTTAAATGCAGGGGCAGATGATTACCTTGTAAAACCATTTGACCTTGATGAATTGCTGGCACGCTGTGCGGCGTTGATCAGGCGGCGCAACGGCACGCCAAACCCCATCATTACCCATCACAATATTTCTTATGAAATTTCCAGCGGGTATTTAAAAAATACAGGTCAAACTGTCATGTTGACAGGTAAAGAAAAGGCCGTATTTGATTGCCTTATTCTTAATATTGACCGC
>CAXBFT010000332.1:0-2072 GCA_963974945.1 uncultured Alphaproteobacteria bacterium | reverse complement strand
ATCTCGTGGCGACAGGCTTTAAACCGCCCGCCGATCGTGGTGCTTAGTTAGGCGTGCATTGGTTGCGCATTATTCATAATGTGCTGCTTCATCTTAAATGGGTTTTCATGATCTTTCAGGCAACACATACCCATTTTAAACGCGGCCTCATCTTTCGCCACCAGTTTAAAACCCATACGGATCATATCAAAGTCCTCAACTTTTGAAGCACGCTTGATGCTGTAGCGCATATTATCCGCGCCGCGAAGCACGCTTAAAAACGGCACGACTTTAACAAAACCGCCCATACGCCCTTCTAAATCTTCCTGAAGCGCCTTGAAACGCTTATTCTCTAAAATCGTTTCCTCATAATCTTTAACTGCATCGCTTTCCACCAGATTGGGGGCGTTACGGCAATCAATCACCGTATCTTCCCAACTATAGCAACGCTCCTCACCAAAATTACGGCTAATGCCATGTTCATTTTGTGCGTTATTGGACAGATATGTATGCGTCCTGACCCGTGCCAAACGCTCTATACGCCCGATAAGATTAGCCTGCGCCATTGACAATAATGCCTGCTCTCCTGCAAATCTAACGTAAATACTGCTAAAGCTATTATTAGGGATCATATTCTTCCACCTGACTTTAAACTATAATTTTTCCTCTGACCTACCCTTAAGGATACACAATGAATCATAATA
Source organism: uncultured Alphaproteobacteria bacterium (assembly GCA_963974945.1). GTDB lineage: Bacteria > Pseudomonadota > Alphaproteobacteria > Micavibrionales > Micavibrionaceae > UBA1672. The sequence continues at coordinate 1,389 of CAXBFT010000332.1, read as the reverse complement.
AATAGTTACTTTTCATAAGAATTTTAAGAAAATCTTAGTCAGTGACGCTTTTGGAACTTTACATTTATAAAAATTCCGCTATAACTCACTTGCAAATTTCGCCCACATAAACGCGCTGGAGATTTGTATTATGGCTCGCATTAAAGATTCCACCAAAATTCGTGAAGCACTCACCTTTGATGATGTGCTTTTAATACCGGGTCCGTCAGAAGTTCAACCTAATGAAGTTGATACCTCAACCCGTATTACCCAAGACATCACCCTGAATATTCCCGTCCTTTCCGCGGCGATGGATACCGTAACCGAAGCCGATATGGCAATTGCGATGGCGCAAAATGGCGGTATTGGCGTGATGCACAGAAATATGGAGATCGATGCCCAAGCCAATATGGTTCGCAAAGTAAAGCGCTTCGAATCCGGTATGGTTCTTGACCCTATTACAATCGGACCAAATAAAACGTTAGAAGATGCGCTTGATTTGATGCGCCGCCACGGCATATCAGGTATTCCCGTAACCGAAGAAAACGGTACATTAGTTGGCATATTGACCAATCGCGATGTACGATTTGCCGAAAATCCAAAACAGCCGGTGCGAGAGCTTATGACCTATGAAAATTTGGTCACCACAACATTGGATGTCGATAAAGATGAAGCGAAAAAGCTTCTTCATAAAAACCGTATTGAAAAATTACTCATCGTAGATGCCGATAATAAATGTATTGGTTTGATGACTGTTAAAGATATTGAAAAATCAACCCTATACCCTGCGGCAACAAAAGATTCACAGGGGCGTTTGCGCGCTGCCGCTGCTGTTGGTACAGGCGATGTGAATGGCGTGGAACGCGCTTGCGCTCTGGCTAAAGCAGGACTTGATCTGGTTGTCGTTGATACGGCGCACGGCCATTCAAGAGCAGTTCTTGATACTGTTTCAAGAATTCGCGCGCAAAACCCGGATTTACAAATCATGGCCGGTAATATCGCAACCGCAGACGCCGCCCTCGCCCTTATAAAGGCCGGCGCAAACGCGGTTAAGGTCGGTATTGGCCCGGGTTCAATCTGTACCACCCGCATCGTTGCAGGTGTCGGCGTACCACAACTTACCGCGATTATGGATGTTGTTTCCGTATGTGAGAAAAAAGGAATTCCCGTTATCGCTGATGGCGGTATCAAATATTCAGGCGATTTCGCCAAAGCCATAGCCGCTGGCGCAAATGCCGCAATGATGGGCGGTGTTTTTGCCGGAACAGACGAAGCACCGGGCGAAGTTATCCTCTTTCAGGGACGCTCCTATAAATCATACCGTGGTATGGGATCCGTCGGCGCGATGGTTAAAGGATCGGCTGATCGTTACTTCCAAGGCAATGTAAATCAAAGCAATAAATTGGTTCC
>CAXBFT010000331.1:0-2075 GCA_963974945.1 uncultured Alphaproteobacteria bacterium | reverse complement strand
CTTTAATTTCTTTTTCTTGTGGATATTTGCTATCTGCCCACCAGAGAATAATACCAAAAATGACGGTGGTCCAAGCAATGACATACAGGGTTTTAAGCCAGTCAGGTTCAAACATATTAAGCAATAGCCCCGCAATAATAACCGGAATAGAGCTTATTAACACGTACAGGGTTAAACGTGCATTATCGGTCTTAACTTTTCCTGTACCTATATCCTTAACGCCTATGAGCATCTTAACGACATCGCGCCAAAAATAGAGGAGAACCGAGAGTAGTGTTCCAACATGAACAGCAATGTCCATAGTAAGGTTTTCAGCATCCCAATGGTCGCATTGATCAGTAAAACAATGGAAAAGCCCAAGATGGCCACTGGAGCTTACGGGTAAAAATTCTGTTAATCCCTGAATGACAGCCAGTAATATGATATGGTATAAAATCATTGCGCTAAACCTTATTAATTTGTGATTTAGAGCTACTCTATATAAAGGGAAAAAACAATGATTTATATTATAGGCATTTTAGGATTTTTTGGCGGCTTTGCTTGCGGTCTTATGGTGCTTTATTTTTTATTGCGGAATGTCGATCAAGAGGATCTGCTTGGCGACCCGTATATTAAATGGAAATATGGTTTGTTGAATTGGGGTTTTGCCGCCTTAGGGAGCTATAGCGCGGTATCTACATATAAGCTTTATTTTATATAGTTTGCACTTGTGCGCCGCACAGAATCTTCATAGATTTAGCTCTACACTTCTATCAGTAACAAAAGGGACAATGATATGAAAAGGTTTTTACTTCTAACTGCTGCTGTTTTTGCATTTGGTGCGTTTACGACATCATCTTTTGCAGAGGACGCAAAAGTATTGCCGGCGGAACATTATAATTTCGATAAGGCACACACACAGATTTTATTTTTTGTTGACCATCTTGGGTTTTCAACTTCTCAAGGTGAGTTTTTAGGCTATGATGGATCATTCGATTTTGACAATGAGCATCCTGAAAAATCTTCTGTCGATATTACAATCCAAAGCGCATCCATTGATATGGATGATACGCCTTGGGATGATCATATGAAAAGCAAAGATTTCTTTAATGTTGAAGAATTCCCAACAATGACTTTTAAAAGCACAGAGATCAAAGTAACGGGTAGAGAAACTGCAGATATTACAGGTGACTTTACTTTGCTTGGAATTACAAAGCCTGTGACATTGAAAGTAAAACATAATAAATCCGGTAAACATGCATTTAGCGGTAAATATGTCAGTGGATTTTCTGCAACAACACAATTGAAACGCTCTGATTTCGGTATGGTCTATGGTTTGCCTATGATTGGTGATGATATTGACATTCGTATTGAAGTTGAAGGTATTCGCGACGATCAGGCAGATGAAGCTAAAGAAGAAGTGAAAGAATAATATGATGAACGCAGAACATAAAAATATTTCCATATCTTATTCTGCGTTTTCAAAGATAATTCATTGGATAACAGCCCTTATTATTTTAGGACTGTTATCTATCGGGTTTTATATGGGGGGCTTGGATTTTAGCGAAGATAAGCTCCAGCTATATGCCTTGCATAAATCCTTTGGGCTTTTGGTCTTGGCTCTTGCGGTTATACGGGTGATTTCTTATATGTTCATTACGCGCCCGAAATCTTTACCCTCTCATAAAAAGGCAGAAAAAATACTTGCAAAAGTTGCACATGTATTCTTATATGCGGCCCTTTTTGCTATGCCACTTTCCGGTTGGGTTATGTCGTCGGCGGGTGATTTCTCGATACAGTTTTTCGGGATCAATATGCCTGATATTACGCGTAAAAATGAGTCCGTATTTCACTTGTCAAAAGACGCACATGAAATTATGGCTTTTATTTTGATTGGTATTATCGGGATGCATATGGCCGGTGCATTTAAGCATCACTTTATCGATCGTGATGAAACATTGGCACGCATGACATATAAGTCTATAGGTTTTATAGGTGGTATTGGTGTTTTGATTGTTGTTGGCTTGCTTTATCTAACTCCAATTTTCCTTATTCTCTCAGATGAAGAAAAGTCCGCTCCCGCGGAGAAAGAAAGC
>CAXBFT010000330.1:0-2075 GCA_963974945.1 uncultured Alphaproteobacteria bacterium | reverse complement strand
GTTCCAATGGAGAGCGCTAAGGCGAACCGTTTTATTAAAGAGAGGGCAGAAATTCTACAAAAAATTTATAAGGATAGAATTTTAACAACAAGTGACATCTATTCTGTACGGTCGGCCTATTTGTTTTTGAATGTTAAGGTATTTACTCATGGTAAATCATTGGGAATGTTGCCCTCACTTCTACAAAGTGCACAAATGATGTCAATTTTGGAGGGGTATGCTGTGTATGAGGATGTAAATAAGAGCAAACTTATTTATGAGCAGACTTATGTTACAAAGAAAAGTGGTGGTAAGCTTAATATTCGCCTTAAAGATCAATATGATATATTGCGTGAAAAAGCAAAAGGTGAAGGAATATTACATTAGGTGCGTATTCTTATTATGCTAACGCCAACTGATTTTGTATTTTGGATAATATCCGGTTTTTCTATTGTAATATGTACACATAAAATTCGACTATCACGTAGGCAAGTTGCAGCAATATCCTCGGCAAGCTTTTCTGCCAGTTGGTAGCTATTCGTTTGGGCAAATGTTTTGATCTCATTTGTGATGTGTTCATATGAGACAACATCATCAATTGATTCTAAGTTCTTTCCAGCGTTGCTTTCGACATCAAGCTCTATATTCAATATAACGCGTTGAGTGTTCTTCTGTTCATGGTCGTAAATACCAAGATACATATCGATCGTTAGATCACGGATGAAAACCTTATCGCTGCTTTGACTAGGCATTGCCATGATGCTCTGCTCTGATTTGCTCGCGTAGCTTGTCTATGGGCATGTTTTTCTTACCATCCATGTAATGCCAATAAGTCCATCCGTTGCATGAAGGTGCATTTTGTAATGCTGCGCCAACCTTATGAATGGAGCCACGCGTTTGATCAATGCGGTTTTGTACCATGATAGAGCCATCGGCGTGAACGGTTGCCTTGTGCTTATTTTTTGAATCGGTAAGAACGGTTCCTGGTTTAAGCAAGCCATGTTCAATGAGCGAGCCAAAGGGGATGCGAGGCTGTTCACGTTTTGGTTTGTTTTCAACCAAGTTACTTTTGAGTGGCTCAATGCCATCAATGCGCTTTTGTGCAAAGGCTGCGTAAGTTTCATCACGCTCTAGCCCAATAAATTGGCGGCCCAATTTTTTAGCAACGGCGCCTGTCGTTCCTGTGCCAAAGAATGGGTCAAGAACCACATCATCTTTTCGTGTTGATGCCATTAAAACGCGGTGTAGCAAACTTTCAGGCTTCTGCGTTGGATGCGCTTTTTTACCGTCCTCATCCTTTAGGCGTTCACCGCCAGTGCAAAGGGGAAGATACCAGTCACTACGCATTTGCAGATCTTCGTTGAGTGATTTCATTGCGTCATAATTGAAATAATATTTTGATTTTTGAGATTTAGAGGCCCAGATCATTGTTTCATGCGCATTGGTAAAGCGGCGGCCACGAAAATTTGGCATTGGGTTGGATTTGCGCCATATTATGTCATTTAGCACCCAGAAACCAAGGTCCTGAAGGATATAGCCAAGACGGAATATGTTGTGATAGCTTCCTATGACCCAAATTGACCCATCCGGCTTTAACGTATCGCGCGCTGCGCTCAACCATTCACGGGTAAAATCATCATAGGCTTTCAGGCTATCAAATTGATCCCAATCATTATCAACTGCATCAACTTTTGAATTGTTGGGGCGATGCAAATCACCGCCAAGTTGAAGATTATATGGCGGATCAGCAAAAATACAATCGACAGATTCCTTTGGCAGTGCGCGCATATTTTCAACGCAGTCACCAATGATAATACGATCTGTGGATAGTATATTTTTTTGACTCGACATATCTAATTCCTTCTGAATATTGAAGGCGAATCATGAGTCATTTGGGACTCTGGGTCAAGAAAAAAATAGTATTTTTTTGTATGTTTTATTGTGGAGTCAGTATGTTATTTAACAATCTTCAACTAACCTTTTGAAGCGATTCGATAATTTTGCGTACTGGCGCAAAGCTTTTTCGATGATGTCGCGTTATCCCATAAGTGAGTAGAGCGTCACGATGTTCCTTTGTCGGATACCCTGCATTATTG
>CAXBFT010000329.1:0-2092 GCA_963974945.1 uncultured Alphaproteobacteria bacterium | reverse complement strand
ACTTTTTTATAATCCATATAAAATTACAATGCCAGTTTCTTTGGATAATGGGCGGTACATTTCACAGATAGATACTATTTTTCAAGTGGTATAATAGCGGAAATAACATGTGACACGTCACTGCTATTATCGGAAAGCGGCAAATCTACAAACAATATCGGTTGAAGGCTAATTCCATCTAGCGGAAGCTCGCCAACGCTGATGGCATAATTATGATTATAAATATATTCAACATACTTTTGAAAAAGAGAAATAATTGACTGTGAAATAACTTTGCCACTACGAATTTCTTCCGATAAACACTCTCTACCCCAATAACGAACGAAAGTTTCGCCAACGATTAACACCTTGTCGGCCCTATCATGTATTTCTCCACATTCGATTAAACGCATATTTGAATGCCAGCCTTTGAAATTCTCAAATGAAAAATCCTTCCAATTTGGAATATTGTTATCCGTCACTCTTTCCTGCCAAATATTGAAAAAACCTTCCATTCTTCCCAGCCCCGTCGGAGGCGGCTGATTGGCAGGATAGCTGCGAAAGCCGCGAGGCTTGTCTTCTACCACCAACGTTTGCAAGGCCCCCGAGAAGTCTATCTTGACCGGAAAATCATTCATACACCGCTGCCCATCTAGGTTTGCAAGAAATTGCAAGTATTTGCAAGATTTGTAAATGCATGTAAGCAATATATCATTAATCTAACAAAAGTTAACAAAAAAATCTGAGTACCAGACTGAGCGGTCCTCTCGCAGGGTGTACTTGGATGAATTAACGTTAGATCAATGAAACTGGTGAAAAGGCGCCACTTTATATTGACATACCGCATAAAATGCTCTCTTATTTTAAAGATGTTAATGCTTTGGGGGAAACTGACATTCCACACAAGTAAAGGTAACTTCAAATGAACAAACTCATACTCATTCTTCTATGTATTTTTCTGCCGCCAGTCGGCGTTTTTATCATGCGCGGACTGAGCGGCGCATTAATACTGAATATAATTTTAGTATTCCTTTTCTTTTTACCAGCAACAATCCACGCCCTATGGATCGCGCTCAGCGATAAAAAAATAGGCTGATACGCGCCCGTAAATTCCATCTCATTGATCCAACCCCCGCATGCCAGCGCTCGCGCTTAATTTGCTGTGCTAACACGGGTTATTTTTGACACTTCACCACCATACATATTCTTCTCTTCAGGCTTTTCGCTCTTATATTGAATAAACTCAAATTCAAACCCTGAGGGATCTATAAAATAGATGGTGCTTCTATGGGGATGTTCTGCGCCAATTGTAGCTATTTCATAGCCCTTATTTTGTAACCTTGATGAAACCGCATCCATATCGTCAACTTCAAATCCAATATGTGCCAATCCGGGTTTATGACTTTTTAAATCACGATTATCATGATCTGTTGTTAACGACCAAATTTACATGTTCTAAGCGTATCATTTATTTTCTCCAATATGTTCTTGCTGCATTTAACATAATAGGTTTCCATATTTTTTATTATTCTATATATTTGAACAATATAGTTGAGAAAAAGGAAACAATAATGAAATTGCAAAATATAGCAATAATGCCAATATTTGTTTCGGTGATAGAGCAGAACAGTTTCTCCGGCGCTGCAAAGAAATTGGGAATTACAAAATCAGCCGTTAGCAAACGAATTACGATGCTGGAAGAAACTCTTGGGGTTAAACTGATTCAAAGATCAACCCGAAGACTGCATCTAACTGAGGCCGGAGAACGTTATTTTAAACTCGCTCAAATAGCCACTGATTGTGCCGTAGAAGCGGAACACGCAGCTTCGGAACTGCAAACTTCACCAAAAGGAAATTTGAAAATCAACATTCCAATGTCGTTTGGACGGCTACACATCATCCCTATTATTCCGGAATTCTTGAAACGCTTTCCTGACATTACTATAAAATTGGAAATGAGTGATGAAGTGACTGATATTATTGCGCAAGGTGTAGATATTGCTATTAGAGGAGGGGAACTGCCAGATAGCTCATTAATAGCTAAGAAAATAACACCCCTTAGAAACATTCTTTGTGCATCCGAGGAATACCTGCAATTAAATGGAATACCAAA
>CAXBFT010000328.1:0-2097 GCA_963974945.1 uncultured Alphaproteobacteria bacterium | reverse complement strand
GCATAAGGCGCTGTATGATATTAAATTATCAGGGAAAAAGAGCGGGGCAACAGTTTCTAATATCTATGGTAAAATGTTTTATGAATGGCAACCTTCATGTGATGCATGGGTGACAACGCATCGATATGATTTAACTTATGAATATGCCGAAGCGCCCTCTGTGCGCGTGACGAGTGATTTTTCATCTTATGAATCTTTTGATGGTAAAGGCTTTAACTTTACATCCCAACGTAAAAACGGGGAGGTTGTGTTCGAAGAAATACGCGGCAGTGTTCAGGCGCAGGGCGATAAAGCGGGGCAGGCTGTTTATACAATGCCCGAGGATCTTGCCTTTGAATTGCCGCAAGGCACGCTATATCCTGTGGCGCATACGCTTTCGGTTCTGGATAAGGTGAGGCAGGGGAAGAAATTTTATAATGCAACAATCTTTGATGGTAGTGATGAAGAAGGGCCTGTTGCGGTGAATAGTTTTATCGGTAATGCGGCAGATTATAAAATTCCTGAGGCGTATGCAGCGCATATTGATAAGACCCTTATGGCCGCTAAGGGGTGGAGTGTCCGTTTGGCGTTCTTTCCGTTGCAAAACTTAGAAGCCGCAGCAGATTATGAGATGTCAGTGATTTTTCATGAAAATGGTGTTATTAGTGATATGGCAATTGATTATGGTGATTTTTCTGTAACGCAAAAATTAATTGCCATAGAGCCGTTACCGTCATTATGTGAATAGAATGATAGGGGTGAGAAGTAAATGATAAAAAATACTGTTTTCATTAGATAAAAACAGAATTGTTAAGGTTTTGGCAATACCTTACACTTAGGATGCAAGAGGGCATAAGCACGATCTTTTTAACATTACACGTTAGATATTACACACATGACAAAAAAAGTTCTCATCGTTGAAGATAACGAGCTGAATATGAAGCTCTTCCATGATCTGTTGGATGCGCATGGTATTGCGACGGTTCAAACACGCGAGGGTAGTAAGGCCTTTGCTATGGCTAGAGAGCATATGCCGGATTTGATTATTATGGACATTCAATTGCCTGAGATTTCGGGGTTGGATATTACTGCGCTTTTGAAACAGGATGACGAGTTAAAGCATATTCCTGTGATTGCCGTGACGGCCTTTGCCATGAAGGGCGATGAGCAGAAAATCAGAGAGGGCGGGTGTGAGGATTATATTTCTAAGCCCATTTCTGTGGCCGGATTTATCGGGACGGTTAAGAAGCATCTGGGTGAGGATGTCACCGCGCCTTCTGCGCCAAAGATGAATGAAGACAATATTGAAGGGGGCGTATAATGTCGGCTCGGGTTCTTGTTGTTGATGATATTTTACCAAATGTAAAATTATTAGAGGCAAAGCTTTCTTGCGAATATTACGAAGTGATTACAGCAACCAGTGGTCTGGAGGCACTTGAAAAAGTAGCCAATGAGAATCCTGATGTGGTTTTGCTTGATGTTATGATGCCGGGTATGGACGGGTTTGAGGTTTGCGCGCGGATTAAGGCTGACCCTGAAACGGCGCATATTCCCGTTGTTATGGTCACGGCGTTGACGGATGTGCAAGATAAGGTGCGCGGCCTTGAGGCGGGCGCAGATGATTTCCTAAGCAAGCCAATCAATGATGTTGCGCTGATGGCGCGGGTGCGGTCTTTGGCGCGTTTGAAAATGGCGTTGGATGAGTGGAAGATTCGTGAAAACGCCGCCAATCAATTCGGCGTAGTCAGTGAAAAAACAAATTTGATGAGTGAGCCTGTGCAGGGTGCGCGGATTTTGCTGATCGAAGATAAAGACTTTGATAAAACAAAAATTGTGTCATCACTTTCTTCTGATTTGAATATTGTTATGGCGGTTGACAATGGTATGGCGGCGATGGAATTAATTGCAACGCAGCCCTTTGATGTTTTGATGGTCAGTTTGAATTTAAAGCAGGAAGATGGTCTGCGTCTATGCTCTCATCTACGTTCTAATGAGCGCACGCGCGCTGTGCCGATTGTTATGGTGGCAGAGGAAGATGATATGCCGCGCGTTGCCCATGGTCTTGAAATTGGCGCGCATGACTATATTTTGCGCCCTATCGAAAAGACTGAGCTTTTG
>CAXBFT010000327.1:0-2113 GCA_963974945.1 uncultured Alphaproteobacteria bacterium | reverse complement strand
ATATCAAAAGATAAAATTACAGAGAGTATTTATGATTGGTCAAGCAACGACATTGAAAGCAATACAATTGAAGTCTATATAGCGTCTCTTCGCCGAAAATTAGGGCGAGATCTTATAAAGACAATTCGCGGCGTGGGGTATATGATTCCCAAATGATAAAAACATATTCACTCCGCCATCGTCTGGTTTTATGGGTTAGCACGCCTATGCTAATCGCCACAATATTAACATTAATGGCAAGCTTTCTATTTGCCTATCATGAGGTTGGAGAAGTTTATGACGGACAGCTTGTGCATTCCGCAAAGGTTCTCCTCCAATTAACACAACATGAAATAAAGCAAGATACAACGCTTAATCTTGACGTTGAAAACACAGCCTTAAAACATAAATATGAACAAAAACTTGGATTTCGTATATGGCTTGAAAATAAAATCATAACGCAATCTGTGAATAACCAAAATATTACAAGATTAGAATCCCCGCCCGGGTTCTCAACTCAAAACGTTGATAATCGTGCCTGGCGCTTTTTCGTATATGAAAATCCAGACAGCAAAATTAAAATTGAGGTTTATGAAAAGATTGCAATTCGGTACGAGCTCATTTTACAACTGATGATCGCGCTTATTATCCCAGTTTTATTTTTTATTCCTGCTATATTGATTATAGTTTGGGTTTCCGCGCGCAAAGTATTACGCCCCGTAATCAAACTCTCTGATGATGTGGATTTACGAGGAAGCGACGACCTTACGGCGATCACACCGGACAGCCTACCCGAGGAAATTGCCCCCCTTATCCTTGCGCTAAACCGTTTATTTAAACGATTACAAGATAGCTTCAAACGAGAACGAGAATTTACTGACCATGCCGCGCATGAGCTACGCACCCCCTTAGCCGCAATGAAGACCCAGACACAAGTTCTGATTAAAAAGGCAAGCCATATGCCCGATGATTGCGCGCATGGACTGGAAAACCTTGAATCATCAATCAATCGCGCCACACATTTGGTTGAACAGCTCCTCTCTCTTGCACGGCTCCAAAACGAAAAACTGCCAAAGCAACGCATGGATTTATCCGAATGCGTTATCGATGCGGTCAGTGAAATAAAACAAAATGCACAAAAGAAAAACATCATTACACAAATAAAAATAGAAGAGGATCTTTTTATTCACGGCCATGATTTCTCTATCTTTATCCTACTCAAAAATCTTTTGGATAATGCCGTTAAATATACACCGGAAAACGGGCAGCTTGAAATCAACTTGCATAAGGATGGTTTGTTAGAAATTAAAGATAGCGGTTCAGGCATTAGTGAAGAAATGAAAACACGCGTTTTTGAACGCTTCGTTCGCGCCGATACATCGGGGCAAAGCGGCAGCGGCCTCGGCCTTTCTATCGCACAATGGGTCGCACAAAAACATAATACAGAGATCAATTTACTCGATAACCAGCCACATGGTCTGGTGATCAAAATTGATTGGGATATAATGCCATAGCCCTATGAATTTAATCCAGGCAAGTATTTGCAAATACTATCCGCGCAAGACCCCGCCGCATTTATCACCAACAACCTTAATCACACCTGCCATGACCGCATCAATTTGTTCATCGGTTAATGTGGCATCTACAGGCTGAAGGGTCACACAAAGGGCAAGAGATTTATGCCCGTCTTCAATACCCTTGCCGACATAAACATCAAATATTTCCGCGTCACTGATAAGCTTTTTATCCGCGGCTTTTGCGGCGCGCACAACATCATCGGCGGCAACATTATCCTTGACGATAAAGGCAAAGTCCTTGCGTAAAGGTTGGAACAGGGAAAGCTCAAGCAATGTTTTGGCTGTACTTTTATTACGGGCAGCGGGAATATTTTCAAGGAAAACCTCAAAGCCCACAACATCTTGTTTAATGCCCATATCTTCCAATATTGCAGGATGTATTTCACCAAATTGCGCAATTATGTTTTTACCCAAACGCAACACGCCAGATCGGCCTGGATGGTAATAATCAGGCGCATCGCGCGATATTTGCGCATTACCGGTAGGCGCGCCACATGCCTCCAATACAGCAATAGCATCGGCTTTTGCGTCATAGACGTCAACACCACGACTTTGTG
>CAXBFT010000326.1:0-2118 GCA_963974945.1 uncultured Alphaproteobacteria bacterium | reverse complement strand
AAGATAAGGGCCAATACCGCGGCAAGCGCAGCAATTGTAATTAATATGAATGCCTTTTCTGATCCTTTAGGTTCCATTGGAGTTTTTGCATAGGATGCAATTGTTACATCAGGGCGCGTGAAATCAATGCGGGATTTCATGTCCTCTGATCGTGATCGGAAATTGTCTAAGATACGATGACTTGCATCTTCTTCTAGTTGTAATGCTTTCAACATAACCTGTTTTTCCTGAAGGGTGTCAGCATTATTCTGCAGGTTTTTAAGTTTATCTGTCAGTAATTTTTTCTGTTTTATCGCCGTTTCTAATTCATTTTCAATGGAGCGGCGAATATTTAGGATTTCAGTATTTATATCCTTGTTGATTTGCGAAAGTTCTTTTTTGGCTGCAACAATATCGGGGTGATTATTACCAAAATCAATGGCCAATCTCTGTAATTCTTGTGTGGCAATGCTTGCGCGTGATTTTAAAGACTGAATAAGCTGTGATTCAATGACTTCTCTGATCACATGTGATTTGCCTTGTTTCAGTAAATCAACCCGCGCGCGCAGATCAAGCTCTTTCGTTTCGATCGGGCTGAGTTGCTTGGCAATATCGGATATTTGTTGAAAGATTAAATCTTCAGAGCTTCCGCCTTTTACCATCCCATGTTCGGATTTGAATGCTTGTACGGCGCGGGATGTTTTAATGTTTTCTTCTTTTAGGGACATAATTTGCGCAGCTACCCATTTGTTCAAACGCTCGGCTTGTTCCAGTTTTGTTTTGGTTTGAAATCTTACATAGTATTTGGCATGTGAGTTTGCAATCGTGGCAGAATTTTGCGCAGAAGGGGAATCGTAAGATATTTCTATAATGCTTGATGGTTCTTGCTGCGATATATGCAAGTTCTCATAGAATGATTCTGTGATGCCATGGTCTATGACATTATCTTGTGCGATTGGCAGGTCTTCAAGCGGTACTTTTGTTGGTAATAAATTGCCGTTTTCATCTACCACAATGCCCAAGGCCGTAATGGTTTCATGTGCGCGTGATGGTGCTAAAATCCCTTCTATGTGGTTGGGAATGGTGAGGGTATTAAATTGCGTCCCCGCCATAATATCTTGAAACTCAGCAAGATTTAAATTTGTGTTTTCAATCTTAACAGAGCTTGTAGCACGGTAAATATCAGCCTTTGTCTTCAGGTAGGTCATGCCAAAAAGAACGGGTATGACGATGATTATGGTGATTAGAAATTTACGCTTATAAAGGATTTTGAAGATATTCTCTGTATCAGGGATTTTAAAATTTTGTGCAGCGACATTGCGTCTATCTGTTTTTCGTCTATCCATAATTTTGCCCAGATTCAGGTAAAGGTTTCAATGCCACTATACTGATTTTAATCCTATCATCAAGCCGAATTACTCTATATTCATATCACGATATTGCTTTTTAAATTGCCTTGAGAGGGCTGTAGATAAGCATTGGTTTTATGCTGTAGCTCAATGGACATACCCACATCGATAGGATATTTTTAATTTAGAATCATATTAATTTCTGTGGTAAATTTAATGGCCTACAAAATGTCAGTTTGTGCTGCGTTTTGCGCATTACTGTTATGGTGTAATGCGTCGTTTGCCTTCGACCTAAATGCAGTGATGAGCGTTAAGAATCAGCCTCATGAATATTTTCAGGCGCAAGGCGGGCGGTTTCGCTCGCTCATTATCACGCCCGCTCTGGCTGTGTCTGTGCTATATGATGATAATATATACCGTCAACGCGATCATAAAAAAGCGGACCTCATCAATGTCGTCACTCCGCAAATTGATATCCATACCGATTGGAGTTTACATGAGATCAGCGCGGGCGCATCCGCAAATATAGGGCGATTTAATCGATATGAGAAAGAGAATTACGATGATTATGCGGGCTATATTTCCGGTCGCTATGATATTGATTATGGGACGTATTTGGCGTTAAATTTACGATCGGAATATCGGCATGACGATCGCGGTGATTTGGATGATGTGAATAGCGATGCACCGATCGAGTATAATCTCAGCACCGCCGATATTTCATTTACGCGTGAGCTTGGCATTTTAAAGCTCTATTTATATTCAACTGCCCAAACCTATGATTTTAAAA
>CAXBFT010000325.1:0-2122 GCA_963974945.1 uncultured Alphaproteobacteria bacterium | reverse complement strand
AGGGATATGGAACCGTAATTTCTTAGGCTATGAATCGCTTTGTATTACGCCATACGATCAATATTTATCCCGTTTTTCTGCTTATATGCAGCAACTTGATATGGAATCAAACGGAAAAAGCGTTGATCGTCAAAACCGAAAAATTCCATATAAAACCGGCCCGATTATTCTCGGTGATGTCGGAACGAATGCTCAACACGCCTTCTTCCAATCTATTCATCAGGGAACGACCATCATTCCATGTGATTTTATCCTGAATGCCAGATCACTCAACCCCATTGGTGACCACCAGAAAAAACTTTTGGCCAATGCCATAGCGCAAAGCAAGGCCCTTATGGATGGCCTTAAAACAGATGACCCACATACTAGCTTTGACGGCAACCGCCCCAGCAATACTATTCTCCTTGATGCCCTTACACCATACCGCCTCGGCATGCTTATAGCACTTTATGAGCATAAGGTTTTTGTGCAGGGCATTATCTGGAACATCAATAGCTTTGACCAATGTGGCGTAGAACTTGGGAAGGCATTGGCAAAACAGGTCGTGACATCACTCGATAATCTAAGTGATGATAAAATGGATTCCTCTACAGCAAGCCTTATAAATCTTGTGAAAATACAGTAAAAAATCTCGATCATCTTACTGCGTTTTCATGTATACTTATAAAATGCTAGACAATATGAATATAGATATTCCTGACTATAACGCTCTTCCTGTCATCACTCAGAACCAGATGGATGACATATTAAAGAAGCACGCCATGTATCTTTGTGGTCAAGTGGGCGGTAGTCGTGCGGTTTTACAATATAAAAACCTATCCAATCTTATTTTCCAAAACAAAGATTTATCACAAGCCGATTTTACAGGCTCTGCGCTCGTTAATACAGATTTATCCCTTGGAACATATGTTAGCGCAAATTTCTTTGGGTGTGATTTACGCGGCGCTGATCTGTCGCATGCCAATTTATCGCGGTGCGATTTACGTGGATCAACTCTTTCCAATGCCAATTTGACAAGCGCAAATCTAGAAAAAGCTGATATGCGATCAGGCAGCATC
Source organism: uncultured Alphaproteobacteria bacterium (assembly GCA_963974945.1). Lineage (GTDB taxonomy): Bacteria > Pseudomonadota > Alphaproteobacteria > Micavibrionales > Micavibrionaceae > UBA1672. The sequence goes on along the minus strand of CAXBFT010000325.1, from coordinate 1,064 downwards.
ATGCAAAAAAGAAACAATGAGGACCTGATCACCCGTCCACGCGCCGAGGGTAAGGGGGCGCAAACAATATTGGCTGGCGCTCGTTTAAGCAACGCCAATTTATCCGGCATACGCGCCAGAGATGCTGATTTTTCGAATGCTGATTTATATAAAGCCAAAATCCATAACGCCAGTTTTCAAAATGCGCGTTTTACAGGTTCAAATCTAAGTCATGTCGATTTCACAAACTCTGACTTGACCCAATGCGATATGCGCGAGGCAATTTTATCCGATACAATCTTTAAGAACATTGAAAAGCGCGGCATTGATAAAGCGGGCGCAATTACCAATGATGATCTTGGAAAGCAACTTAAAGACAATGAAGACGAGTTGATGGAGCGCCTATCCAAACACAATCAATGGGTGAGCACAGCAGGCGCAAAAGGAACGCAATTAGATTTAAGCGGATTTGATTTACGCAGCATTACGAATCTCCGCGAATTCTCCCTTACCGCCATTCGCGCGGTTCAGAGCTGTTTCTTAAACCTTGATATTCATAAAATTAATATGCAAAGCGCGGTTCTTGATAGATCTGATTTTCGTGATTGCTATATGGAATTTGCGGACTTACGCGGATCTAGCCTTAAAAATGCAAAATTCACGCGCGCAAATCTACGCAATGCAAAACTCAGCCCCTTAAAATTCAAAGGCAATAACAACACCCCAATACTGCGCCGTGTTGATCTGAGCGGGGCAGATATGCGCTTTGCCGATTTGCAAAATATTGACCTGCGTGATGCCATTCTAATGGGAGTTGACCTCAGCCATTCTGATTTAAGCGGCGCAGACCTTCGCCGCGCAGACCTTACAGGCGCAAAATTAAACAGCACCATTTTAAACGGCGCATCACTGGATAAAGCCATTATAGACTTCAAATCTATATAGGCATACTCCCGCGTTAATCCATCCACCATATTTATTGAAGACACCCTATTGATTTACTGACAATATCACGGCAGATCGATAGGATAGCCCGCATGCGTATAAGATATTTACCGGAAAATCTGATTAACCAAATTGCCGCT
>CAXBFT010000324.1:0-2124 GCA_963974945.1 uncultured Alphaproteobacteria bacterium | reverse complement strand
GGCAATCCCCATCTTAATCTACCTCCTGTCATCCATGTTGCTGGTACGAATGGCAAGGGATCTGTTATTGCCTTTTTGCGTGCCATATGTGAGGCACAAGGGTTGAGGGTGCATGTCTATACATCTCCACATCTTACCCATGTGAATGAGCGTATAAGTCTTGCGGGCGTATTGATTGATGATGAACGTTTAGAGCGTTTAATTGATCAGGCTATGGCATATAACCAAGATAAGCCCTTATCCTTTTTTGAAATCATTACCGCGATTGCGTTTAAGGCATTTTGTGATGTTCCTGCGGATATTGTGTTGCTTGAGGTTGGTATGGGGGGGCGGCTTGACTGTACCAATGTTGTGCCGCAACCGATTGCAACGATTATCAATCGAATATCATTGGATCACACGGATTTCTTAGGTAATACAATTGAAGCCATTGCCGCGGAAAAAGCGGGGATTATGAAGGGTGGATCGCCCTGTGTTATTGGTTATCAAGGGGATGACGATAATGCGCATAAAATTAATATGGTTCTGCGTAATGCAGCAAAAATAAAAAACATAAGCGCTTGTTTTTATATCGAAAACTATAAAATAGCGCAGCATAAAAACGGTTTTGATTTGCGAGTCAATGCTGCGCAATATACTTGTCCTTATCCATCTATGGCAGGTGCGCATCAGGTGTTAAATGCGGCCTTGGCGGTTGCGGCGTTAGATGCGGTGAGGGGGGCTCTGCCCGTCTCGCAAAAGGCCATGTCTTTGGGAATACAAAATGCGTATTGGGCGGGGCGTTTACATAAAATTGATTATAAAGGCGCGCCTGATACATCTGAAATTTGGTTGGATTCAGGGCATAACGATAGTGCAGGTCAGGTTTTGGCTAATCAAGCCATACAGTGGAGTGCGGATGACGGGCGTGATCTGTATTTAATTATTGGTATGTTGGGGACGAAAGACCTGAAATCATTTCTTGCGCCCTTGCTTCCTTATGCGACGGGCGTGTCTTATGTTCCTATTGCCGCTGACCCTATGGGAAGTCATGGTTTTCAATCGTTTCAGCGGGTGATTGAGGGGCTTTCCTCCTCTGTAATCTTATCTGAACATGCTGATTTTAAGCACGCTGTGGCTGAAATTTTAGGCCAGAATGTATCGGCAAGAATTCTTATTGCCGGATCCGTGTATTTAGCAGGCGAAGTTTTAGACTTTATTGAGTAAAAGTTGTGATAATTCAGGTGCATAACATCAGGGCTTGTCTTGCAACTTGCCGATAGTTTTGGGATAATGATGACCATGAGTGATAAAATTTTTCTAGTTGACGATGACCGCAATATCTTGGTCTCTGTATCCATGGTGTTGGAGGCAGAGGGTTTTGACGTTGAAACATTCAATGATGGCGAAGCGGGGCTGAAGGCTATATTAGAGAAAAAGCCTGATTTGGTAGTCTTGGATGTAAAAATGCCGCGTATGGATGGTATAGAAGTGTTATCTAAGCTACGCGAGGAAAGTGCCGTTCCTGTTATTTTTCTGACATCTAAGGATGACGAGGTTGATCAAGTGATTGGTTTGCGTATGGGGGCGGATGACTATATTACCAAACCGTTCTCACAGCGTTTATTGATTGAGAGGATTAAAGTTTTATTGCGTCGCCGTGATCTGCAAAGCCCCTCAAGCTCTGCGCATAATGATGATAAAAAATATATCGAATATGGTGATTTATTACTTGATGATGCAAGGCATCTTTGTTCATGGAAGGGGCTGCCGCTTAATTTGACTGTAACAGAATATCTTTTGGTTAAGGCTCTGGCAGAGCGTCCGGGGCATGTGCGCAATCGTGATCAGCTCATAGATATGGCTTATGGCGAAAATATCTATGTCGATGATCGCACCGTTGATTCACATATTAAACGTTTAAGAAAAAAGTTTAAAAAAACAGATGAAGAATTCGACAGAATTGAAACCCTCTATGGGGTCGGCTACCGGTATAAAGAGGAATAGTCGTTGGTTTCGCTCAACCTCTCAACGGGGTGAGATAGAGCAACTCTTTGATTTATATTGGGGCGGGAAAGAGCGCCGTATTACCGGTATGACTTTGCGTATCATCGGGGTGAATGTCATTGCGGTTTTTGCACTTTT
>CAXBFT010000323.1:0-2124 GCA_963974945.1 uncultured Alphaproteobacteria bacterium | reverse complement strand
CCGCTTGCGCGTTCGTATTTATAGCCAATGGGTGGATGGAATACCCAATAGCCATTGAGGACACGGGCACGCATTCTATTCTTCACTTGCTCGGTGTTCTTTTGCCTGTGGTGCTGTGAGACACTGGCCAGAAGGTTTTCAACAAGGCGACTGTCTGAATCCTCACCAAACTCAATAGACGGGCTTTCCAGCTTGCCGCCTGCAACGCTTATGGCTGTACGTAATTGAATATGCGCCTCAAGGTCACGGGCAAGGCGGCTAATGTCATCAATGATGACGACATGCTCTTCTTTGCGTTTATGTTTTTGTAGGAATTTTAGCATCGCTTGCATGCTGGGGCGGTTAATCATAGAGCCTGATATGCCCTCATCGCGGAAGACTTCGACAATCTGATAATTCTTGTGGCCTGCATATTCACGGCATCTGGTTTCTTGAGAGCCTAAGCCATCGCCCTTGGTGACTTGCTTCTGGCTGGAGACGCGGCAGTAAATAACGGCTTTTTGTTTTGTACTGCTCATGTGCGGACTCCTTGCGTGGGCGGTGGCTCGGTTTCAATTTGTGTTGGGTGGGTAGATTCTAGCCGCTTGGATGAATCCTGTCTATTGGCTTGTGAGGATTTATCACGAGCATGTTGAACAGGATGTTGCCCAAAGGCGCGATCAACAAAGCCTTCCATGATATGCCAAAGGTCGTGGATGAATGCGGTTTTTTGCTCGCGGGGCATATCCCACTCTTCGATCATGGTTAGGTATTTTTCTACGTCTGGTTTCATGATATGTGCTCCTGTTCTTTTGTGTGTGACAGGTTTAGAATATCATCGTGTGCGCATGCGTACGGGCGTTAGCTCTATGGCTAGAGGGATGAAACGGGAGAGCGCAGCATCTCCCTTTCCAAGCGTATTGTATTACAATACACAGCTTGCGGACGGGCTTAACTATAGATCATTTCAATTTTTATCATTTAACTTTTGAAGCATCTCTTCTACGTAATCTGGATATTTACCTGAATAGTATTCATAAATTAACGGATTTGCAGTGTAAAAATGAGAGGTAAATTCCTTCCACATTTCAATGTCAATATTGCCATTAAACTTAAATAACTTTTCGGACAGAGGCTTGATCTGCCTACTAACTTTACGATTATGATTAAAATCTGTATCACGTCTTGCATAATATTCATCAGGAGTTAAATACTGTAAAGCACCGTCAAAATGTCTAAATTGTTTTTTTTTAAGGTCATATTCAGCGTGCACATATCTTACAGGATGATATTTTTCATTCTTTTTGACAATTACAACATCGTCCGTTTTAAATTCTAGCGACTGGAATGTTTTAATATCTGCACTTGTGTACCACTCAATATCCAATGCATATGCACTTGAGAAGAAAGACTGAATATATCCTTCTGCCAGATCCGATGGAGGACGAAGCTTAACAACACTATCTTCTATCAATGATATATCATCATTATAAGGAGCCCCATACCAAGTATCCATTTCGCCATAACGTGAATTATCAATGTTGATACGAACCCTATCAAAATCCAGTGCTATGCAAACTTCTTCAAGGTGTGATTTATCAAGAGCCCAGAATAATTCAATAAACCTTGGAGCCCAGTTATTGACGCGGTGGTGTCCTCTACGAAATAATGGGCTTGCCATAGCTATATGATCTTTAGCGTATAAATAACCCGCATTTGGGCCTCGCATTTCGTTATAAGCCTCCTCTATGTCGCTCCAATTAACTAGCCCCTCTTTATCGCGCACGAGTTTAGGTTGAACGATAGACAGGATATTGTCATGTTCTGCAATAACTCCGATCGTTTGAAGATATTTAAAGTTTTTCTTAGATATGTTTAGCCCGCGCCCTTTGCAGAACTTTATAAAGCTATCGATTTCAGAGTAATGTGCTTCAAGATATCTTTTTTCTTGCTCGATTAGCTGTTTTTTATATGCTTCAAATATTGCTTCACGGGCTTCCATCATGCATGTCTTTCACATTAGTTATACAGGATAAAGATATAGATCATTTTACCATGTTCTACATACGATTAACTTGTTAAAATTTGCTGTTTCTACTGAACGCAAGCTGTGTGTTGTACTACAACACGCTTGGAAAGGGAGAC
>CAXBFT010000322.1:0-2156 GCA_963974945.1 uncultured Alphaproteobacteria bacterium | reverse complement strand
TATGTCGCGGCAATTCGCGCAGCGCAGCTTGGCATGAAGGCCGCGGTAGTTGAGGCCAATCATTTGGGCGGGATTTGCTTGAACTGGGGGTGTATTCCGACAAAGGCGCTGCTGCGCTCTAGTGAGATTTACCATTTGATGCTCCATCTGGATGATTACGGCTTATCTGCCAAGGACATTTCTTTTGACATTAAAAAGGTAGTGGAACGTTCTCGCGGCGTGGCGAAACAGCTTTCCGGTGGTATCGGCCATTTGCTCAAGAAAAACAAAGTCACTGTTTTTGATGGTTGGGGCAAATTACAGGGCAAGGGTAAGCTTACGGTCGAGAAAGACGGTAAAGTGATTGAAACCCTAACGGCCAAACATATCATCATTGCCACAGGCGCCCGCGCCCGCACTTTGCCGGGGCTTGAGCCTGATGGGAAACAAGTTTGGACATATCGTGAGGCAATGACGCCTGAAAAAATGCCAAAATCTATTTTGGTTGTTGGCTCGGGCGCGATTGGTATTGAATTTGCCAGCTTTTACAAATCTATGGGCGCGGACGTGACCGTGGTTGAGGTTATGGATCGTATTTTACCCGTTGAGGATGAAGAAATCTCTGTCATGGCGCGCAAATCCTTTGAAAAACAGGGCATGAAAATCATTACAGATGCAAAGGTGACGAAGCTTGATAAATCTGCTGCTGGTGTGAAGGCGACAATTGAAACCGCTAAGGGCAAGCAAGAGCTTTCCGTTGAAATCGTCATATCTGCTGTGGGCATTGTTGCGAATACCGAAAATATAGGTCTTGAGAATACCAAGGTGAAACTTGATCGCGGGCATATTCTTGCCAATGAATGGCTTCAAACTGATGAGCCGAATGTCTATGCCATTGGTGATGTCGCGGGCGCACCATGGCTTGCGCATAAGGCATCGCATGAAGGCGTAATTTGCGTTGAAAAAATAGCTGGCGTTAAGGGGATACACCCCATGAACAAATCTAATATTCCCGGTTGTACCTATGCGCACCCGCAGGTGGCCTCACTTGGCTTGACCGAAAAGGCGGCGAAGGAGCTGGGCTATAAGATTAAAGTTGGACGTTTTCCTTTTATGGGGAACGGAAAAGCAATCGCATTGGGTGAACCTGAGGGCCTTGTTAAGACGATCTTTGATGAAAAAACGGGTGAGTTGCTCGGCGCGCATATGATTGGCGCGGAAGTCACCGAAATGATTCAAGGGTACGGCATTGCCAAAACGTTGGAGACAACAGAGGAAGAGCTGATGCACACCATCTTCCCGCATCCGACATTATCCGAAATGATGCATGAAAGCGTGTTATCGGCCTATGGTAAGGCGATACATTTTTAAGGCCGTATTTAACGTAAGATGATTTTTACTTGAGTGTTTATCGTTTATGCGATAAGGAAACGCTATGACATATAACCCAAAATTATTGGATAAGGCCAAGCGCCATCCCGAGAAACAAAAAAACCCCGACCGCCCTGCAGGACGTAAGCCTGACTGGATACGCGTTCCTGCGCCGCAAGGTAAGGTTTATGCAGAAACCAAAGAGATTGTTAAAAAGCAAAAGCTAACGACCGTCTGTGAGGAAGCAGGATGCCCAAATATCGGTGAGTGTTGGCAGCAAAAGCATGCAACCTTTATGATTTTGGGTGAGGTTTGTACGCGTGCCTGTGCCTTTTGTAACGTGGCAACGGGTAAACCGGACGAAGTTGATAAGATGGAGCCCTTGCGCATTGGCGTGGCGGTGAAGCAGATGGGCTTAAAACACGTTGTGATTACGGCCGTGGATCGCGATGATATGAAGGATGGTGGTGCGGATCATTTTGCCAAAACCATTATGGCTATTCGCATGAAAGCTCCCGGAACAACGGTTGAAATTTTGCCTGGTGATTATAAAGGCCAGATGAAAGATATTGACCATGTGATCGCGGCGAAGCCTGATGTGTTTAATCATAACCTTGAAACCGTGCCGCGTTTATACCCGACAATTCGCCCAGGGGCGCGGTATTTCCGCTCACTTCGCTTATTGCAACGGGTGAAGGATGTTGATCCGACGATCTTTACAAAGTCAGGTATGATGGTTGGCCTTGGTGAAACACGCGAAGAAGTTGCGCAAGTCATGGATGATATGCGCGCCGCGGATATTGATT
>CAXBFT010000321.1:0-2168 GCA_963974945.1 uncultured Alphaproteobacteria bacterium | reverse complement strand
AGATTCGTAATGTTTTCTAAAATAAAATCCTATAAAGAAGTCATCTCTTCTAAAACTGCACCGTTGAAAAACCGTGCATTACAAGCCATGCGTAAAAATACACTCTTCCTTAAATTATCAGAAGAGCTTGGTTTCGAAGATTATAGTCTGCCGCTTAATAAGGGCGAGGATTCACGGTTCTTAGTTGTCCTGGTTGCCCTTATGTGCTTCCTCGCCGTTGTGGCGGCAAGCGGTGCATTCACCCTAAATAACATGACCAATAGATGGGCAAGCGGCTTAGAAAATAAAGTTACAATTGAAATTTCAAGCGAAACAAAAGACGGGCACTTGCTCTCTCATGAAACAGTGCAACGTGAAACAGAAAAACTTCATAACGCATTGAAAGAAAATCCGCTAATTAGAGAAATAACAGTTTTAACACATGAAGACGTGCAGGACCTCATCTCTCCCTGGATTGGAAATGATCTGATATTAGATGATATTCCCCTACCCGGCCTTATTGCTTTAGAATTAAGCCGCAGCGACAGTGAGGCGCTTGAAAAATTGCAAAAAGATATTAAGGAAATATCGCTTTACGCCACATTGGAAACACATCATGAATGGCTTTCTGATCTTGTGCATTTTGCCTCTACGCTCAAAACCTTGGCATTATTTATTGCATTGGTGATAGGCGGCGCAACAGTAACAGCAATTGTTGCGGGAATGCATACGCGCATGGCAATCCATCGTAAGGAAATAAACCTGATGCACTCCATTGGTGCCAGCGATCATTACATAGCCCGTCAATTCCAACGCCATGCCATGATTATATCTTGGCAAGGGGCGCTTATTGGTACGGTTTTAGGCATTATTATTACCTTTTGCGTTACCATCATATCATCGCGATCACAAACATCACTTATCCCCCATATAGAGATTGGTTTCTCGGCTATAACGACGCTTTTCCTTATTCCTGTGATCGCGGTTATCATTGCAACACTAACATCGCGCATTACGGTCTTGCGCTCATTGGCTAAGATGCCGTAGAACATGTAGGTTATGATTAAGAAACTTATAAAATACACCTTTATACTCTTACTTTTGCTCTGGCTATGCGGCTATGGCCTTTTTGTTGCAAGCGTTGTGAAGGAAAGCCCCTCACAAAGTAATCAAAAAACGGATGCTATCGTGGTTTTAACCGGTGGTAATTATCGTATCCATACGGGACTGACGTTATTTGCATCAAGGCTCTCTGATAATTTATATATCACCGGCGTACATCAATCGGTCACAGATCAGGATATATTGAAAATGTGGAAAGGAATTACCGCCCTGCCTGATTGTTGTATTGAGATCGGGCATAATGCTACAACGACCCTTGAAAATGCATTAGAGACAAAAGAATGGCTTCGGGGTAAGAATATTAAATCCATTCGCCTTGTCACATCGACATATCACATGAAACGCGCCTTGATAGAGTTTAATAATGCCCTTAGCGGTGTCGAGATTATTCCACATCCCGTTGAGGAAAGTGATTACAGTCTTAAGGATATTAAATTTGATGAATATAACAAAATTCTGTTTCGTATGATCATCCTGAATCTTGCGAATAAGGGATAATACATCGCTATGCCACGCTTTTTTATACGTTCGACCATATTTAACTTGTGCTTTTATATTTCTACGGCGCTTGCCTGCATTATATTAATGCCGACGCTGTTAATGCCGCGATCGATTTATTTAGCTGTTGTCTCAGGATTCGTACATGTGACCGCCTTTTTGGAAAAATATATTCTTGGTCTAACCTATGAAATTCGAGGGAAAGAGCATTTACCCGATCAGGGCCCCTATATAGTAGCCGCAAAACATCAATCCGCTTATGAAACATTCAATTATGGGGACGATATTTGGCAAAAAGCGATGTTATTGCCATTGATCGCACATCCCCGAAACTTGCAATTAAATCAATTCAGGATGGGGCAAAACATGTTGCATCCCAAAACAGACCTATTGTCATTTTTCCACAAGGCACGCGCGTCGCACCGACAATTACCGCCACAGAAAAGCCCTATAAAATTGGCATTATCCGTATGCAAGAGGCCACAAATCTTCCTATTATTCCGATGGCACTTAATACTGGTATTTTTTATCCAAAACATGGCTGGATTAAAAAGCCGGGACATGTTGTT
>CAXBFT010000320.1:0-2173 GCA_963974945.1 uncultured Alphaproteobacteria bacterium | reverse complement strand
GCATCAATCGCAATAAGCAGTTCCATCAAATTATCATTACAAGGGAAAGATGTTGATTGAATAAAGAATGTATCCTTGCCACGCACATTCTCCATGATCTCAACAAATATTTCCATATCTGAAAAACGCTTAATAGCCGCTTGCGTCAGCGGAACATCAAGGTAGGAAGAAATTTTAGACGCTAATGCTTTATTTGAATTGCCGGAGATCAATTTCATTGAATGCATGCCTTTTAGCCAAATATTATAATATCGTGATTTACAGGCACTATAAGAATAAACACTTATAAATCAAGAAATTTAGAGTCATTTTTATGATTTTATTCCAATAACGGAAATTTGCCGCCCGTATTCCTGTGTATTTCGATGTGTTGCACGCCTATAGCTAAAGAAATCATCTTCGTTCTTATAGGTGTCCATATCCATAATAGATATATTTTTCACCTGTGCGCGAAATAACCGCCATGCGCAATAGCCAGATAAGTCAAAAAACAAATGCCCCTGTTTTGACCCATCATAGAAAAACCGCTCGCTTTCATCGTTTTCGTCCAAAAACGGGTTGGCAAATTCATGTGTGACCTCATAAGAAGCTTTAGAGATACATGGCCCAACGCAAGCCTGAACCGTATTTTGAACCGCGCCCATCGCAACCATTTTCAAAACCACATTATCAAGGACACCGCCAAGCGCCCCCTTCCACCCTGCATGCGCCGCGCCGACCACCATTGAACCATCGGCTTTTTGGCCACTAAATAATACGGGCGTGCAATCCGCAGTTAAAATGCCAAGGGCAATATTGGGGTGATCGGTAACCATGGCATCGGCCTTTGGGCGCTCATTCCATTTTGCCCCCACATGAATCACATCTGCGCCATGCACCTGAAAAACGGAAAGCAAAGCATCACCATCAACCCCTGCAGTTGCAGCGACAATAGCCCTATTCGCCGCAACCTTGTGTGGGTCATCATCTGATCCAATACCACAATTTAAGCTATTATATGGCGCGGCACTTTTCCCTCCACGCCGCGAGAAAAAGCCATGAAACACATCACCATTAAGACGTGCGGCAAATGAGGGGTCGGTATAAAAAATACTCATTCGTATAAAAGTCCTTTTTTTTAAAAGCCCGCAGGCGACATTTTATTATCCGTATAAAAACAAATGACCTTAAAAAGGTTACCCATTTGATCCGCACCAATAAGACGCTCAAGCGCCGCATCAATATCACGGTGAACCAACTGCGCCTGTTCTACAGTATTATTTTTCAGCGCGGTATTCTTTAAAACCAACGCTCTATACTCAATCCCTAAGGATTTTAAAAACGCGCCCTGCGTCACGCAATTGGTTGCATGAAGTCCGTTTAACCTTACTTGGCGCGCCAAAGAATCAAAATCAACATGGGATGTCACATCAACCTGCCCGACATCTTCTAACACATCAGAGAATTGGTGATTTTGAACAGCCTGTAGCGTATCACCATAATGAGATTGACCATAGCCATAATCAACAAACAACATTGCACCGACGTTTTGACGTAAAAGCGCCGCGCATTGATCAATAAAGGCCAAGCGCGCAGGTGAAAGTTCATAAACTTCATGTGACACCGTTTTAGATGGCAACAAAGACAGGAGCGCCTTATCCGCCTCTTTCCATGTAAAGGAAAATGAATCGTTCTCGCCTGCCTCTACAAAACATTGCGTCCAACCTTGCGCGTCTCTTTTGACCTGCTCAATCGATAGGGCGTCCAAAAATTCATTGCCGATAATAAGGCATGGTAAATCGGTATTAATCTCGGCCACGCAATCATGCCAAGATGCGTCAACGCCATTGAGTGCCTGTTTTTGCAAAATTTTTAATTTGGGGGATGTTTCAATGAATCGTATTTGCACCGCGTCAAGGAATTCAGGGATGCCCGCACCGACACGAAGAATATCCGCCATCAATGTTCCGCGCCCTGCGCCGCACTCAACCAAGTTAAAGGCATCAGGCCGCCCCATCTTCATCCATGAATCAATGACCCATGCCCCAATCATTTCACCGAACATCTGTGAAATTTCAGGCGCGGTGATAAAGTCACCTTGCGCACCAAAAGGTTCACAATTGGCGTAATATCCATATTCAGGATGGGATAAAATATAATCGATAAATTCAGATAAAGGCAAAGCATCCTTCTG
>CAXBFT010000319.1:0-2186 GCA_963974945.1 uncultured Alphaproteobacteria bacterium | reverse complement strand
ACCTGAATGGACCAGTCCCCATTGCTATAGCTTGCATTGTCATTGCGTGCTGTTTTCGGGCTGGGAATGGTTTCACCAAGATGTGAAGCTATTGCAATTAAACCGGTTTCAACACGATTGCGCAGCATATTGTCATCGGAATCACCCTCGCCTAATGTGTTGTTGAAGGCGTTGTTTTCGGCTATTTTGCCCAGGATGCTCCAATGCTCACTTGGGCTTGGTAGTGACTCGGCTTCTGTGCTTAGTGCCGCCGTTTCTATAGGGAGGTCGGGGAGGTTTGGTGTGTTAATTTCGGGCGTGTTATTTTGTTCTATCGCCATTAATGGTTTTTTGGATGGTACGGGGATATAGCTTGCAGCAATCTCAATCGAACCGATCTTACTAAAGCCCAAATCAAGGAGCTTTTCCATTTGGTTATCGCGTGACTTTGCCGTTTTTCCACCAAATACAACACCGATGAGGCGTCGGTCATTACGAATGGCAGAGGATACGAGGTTGAAACCGGATGCGTAAACATAACCCGTTTTCATGCCATCCATGCCAACATATCTATTCATCAGGCGATTATGCCCACGATATGTTTTTCCCTCATAGGTGAATTTTGTAGTGGAAAAATAGTGGTAATGTTTTTTATATGTGGTCAAAAGGGTGCGTCCCAAACGTGCCATGTCTCGCGCTGTGCTTATTTGGGCAGGATCATGTAAGCCAGATGCATTCTTGAAACGAGTTCTGCTCATGCCTATGTTGCGTGCTTTCTTAGTCATCATGAGGGAAAAATTATCTTCTGATTGCCCCAATTTTTCGGCCAATGCAACGGCAATATCGTTGGCGGATTTTGTAACCAGCGCATAAATAGCATCTTCAACTTTAATTGAAGATCCCGGTGCCAATCCTAATTTACTTGGAACCATGTTAGCAGCATGTTTTGAAATATAGACACGATCATTCAATTTTAATGTGCCATTATCTAATGCATCAAATGTCATGAGCAAGGTCATCATTTTTGTCAGTGACGCAGGGTGCAAGCGTTTATTTGCGTTTTCTTGATGGAGGATTAGCCCTGTATCCGCAACCATAATAAAGGCCGCATATTTATTGTTTTTTTCAAATTGAGCAGCCCCTGACGGTGGTGGCGCAACCAAAAGGAATAATAGAGTGAACACCATAATATGCACAAAACGAAGGCTGATTATAGCCTGAGTTTTTCTTACGAATGAATTTTTCAGTACATCCAGCATTTGATATCCATGGTCTTTAATATGATGCGTTACAGTAGAAGTGCACGAAATACAGCGCACCCAACAGCATGAAATTATATAGAAAGATTCGTGTATTGTCCATTTTATAAGAAAAACTATCCCACTATTGTGCGTTGCACAAAAACAGTGCTTGACAGGCTGACGCATCAGGATTAGAGATATTGTTGTGCAATGCAAAATTATTTGGTAGTGTAGGTGCAGCATATTCAAAATGACCTCTACCAAAAAGATATTTATGGAGATTTAAAATGAGCAATAAGAACACAGCACAATTTGATAAGTTAATGAAAGAAACAAGTGATTTCGGAACGCAATATTCAGAAGCTTGCACAAAATCAAGCGCGATTTTGATGAATGGAGGACATTATGGGTACTGTTATGTCTTTGGCAAAAGGCGCAGCTGAGAAGCAGGCAAAATTTGCAAAAGAAGCAATGGCCGTAAAAACAATCAATGAATTTGCAGAAATTCAAAATAAAATTGCTAAAGCAAACTTTGATGATTTCGTTGCAGGCGCAACAAAAATTTCAGAAATTGGTGTAAAAGTTTTGACTGAAAGTTCAGAGCCGGTAAACACTCAAATTTCAAAAGCTGTTCAAAAAGCAACACAGTCAATGGCTGCTTAATTTTTTTGTGCAAGCTATATATAGAAAAAGCCACCTTAGTTTTGAGGTGGCTTTTTCTATATTCAAAGAGCAAATCCGCTATTGGGTTTTATTCTGATTAAAGAGCCATGACCATGTCTTGGACGAATAGAGTTTCGGGTATGAGCATGTATGTTTCATAGAGCCTATTTCTTTATAATGAACCGGCGCATTTTCATTTTTTAGTGCCGCTGCAAGATTTCGAGTTATTTGGGCGGGAATAACTTCATCATCTGTTCCGGTTATCATTAAAAGCGGCGTGTTCTTTATCGCGCCAATTTTATT
>CAXBFT010000318.1:0-2190 GCA_963974945.1 uncultured Alphaproteobacteria bacterium | reverse complement strand
AAACCTTATCAGTGGCTTTTTCGCGAATATGGCAAGTATTCAAAATCAACATATCCGCATCTTCGGGCGTATCAACAGTTCCGTACCCTAATGAGGACAGAATATCGGTCATACGGTTACTGTCATAGACATTCATCTGACAGCCCCAAGTTTTAATAAATAGTTTCTTACGTGCTTGCGTCATGATAGATTACATTGTGTTTAAAATTGTTGTGTTTTTGCTTTGTGTCATAAACCATAAAATAGCACAAAAAATCAAGCGTTTTACGCGTTAAACCATTTCAGGTAATGAGATCATGAAAAAAACAATTCTGGCATTACAGCCTTTATTACCCAAAGAAATGGAATTGCTAGAGCAGGAATATAAGGTTTTGCGTCTTTGGGGCGGACATGATCCGGAACAAATGATACGAGAGAATGCCTATGATATTCTTGGAATTGTATCTACATATAACAGCAGCGGTGTCAGTGCGCAGCTCATGGATGCTTTACCAAATTTAGAGGTCATTGCGCAATTCGGTGTAGGCTATGATAACATAGATATAAAGGCCGCAGCTGCGCGTAAGATTGCTGTAACTAATACACCTGATGTTTTAACCGATGATACGGCAGATGTTGCGATGTTTTTGATCCTTAATATTGCACGCCGCGCGGTGGAAGCCGACATGTTTGTGCGTGTTGGCCGTTGGCATATGGGGGCGATGCCATTATCGACATCTCTTTCCGGTAAAACCGTTGGTATTGTTGGTTTGGGCGCAATAGGCAATGCCATTGCAAGGCGCGCAGAGGCGTTTAATACGAAAATTATCTATCACAGCCGAAGCAAAAAAGAATCTCCATATCCATTTTATGAAAGCCTGGAAGACATGGCGCATGAATGCGATTTTCTGGTTTTGGCCTGCGCGGGCGGTGATGAGACAAAAAATATCATTGATTATAAAATCCTTAATGCATTGGGGCCGCGCGGTTATCTCATCAACATTGCCCGTGGATCAGTTGTTAATGAAGATGATCTGTTGATTGCGCTGCGCAATAAGGATATTGCGGGGGCGGGGCTGGATGTTTTTGCGCATGAGCCAAATGTGCCTGAGGAGATGTATAAAATGGATCACGTTGTTCTGTCTCCACATGTTGGCTCAGCCACGTATGAGACACGCTCGGAAATGGGGTTGTTGGTAGTTAACAATTTAAAGGCATATTTTAATGGACAGCCCTTAATCTCCCCTGTAAAAATGGTTGCCTGAATCTGCAATGTATTTATATTCCTAATTAAAGGTCTAAGATGAAAAAAATTCTTCTCTTTCTAGCCATCGCTTTTTGTACCTTCCCTCATGATAGTTGGGCAGGCAAGGGATGTTATGATGCACGCCAGACAGAGGCAGAGCAGGGCATTCGCATTCATAGTGAGCTTATGGTTATTAGTTTAAATTGTATGCATATGCCAACCTCAACCGGCAATAGCCTTTATGCAGAGTACAAAGAATTTACATCACAGCACGAAGCTCTTTTTGCAAAATATGAACAGATTCTTATCGATTATATGAGTAGGAATGGTATAAAAAATACCGAGGGCGCCATGCATACATTGCGCACAGAATTTGCAAATAAAATTTCGGGTGATGCCGCAAAAATGCGTCCTGATATATTTTGTAAGACATATGTTCCGCGCATTGAGCGCGCATCGAAAATGAGTAATGAAGAGTTACGCAAATGGGCGGCAACCCCTTTTACTGATCATCCGGTGTCTAAACCAGCTTGCCATATATAATTAGAGACTCTCCAAAAATTATCTGGATAATCTATCTATGATCGCAATGCCTCTCTATGAAAAATCTTTGTAACATATTATGTTTAAATGAAAATAACGTAATTTATAACAAAAGGGATCATGGTGAAAATTGATAAAATAATCGATGGCATGTTTCAACCCGTTGCAGATGCAACATCCGCAGTCGTATTCTACAGTATAAATTTGGGCGAGGGACTGGACGTTAAGCTCATTTTGATATGGCTTGCCTCTGCTGCTATATTTTTCACTTTATATCTTGGTTTTATAAATATTCGCTTTTTTCCGCGCGCGGTGAAGCTTTTATTTGGTCGCGGGATGGAAAAATTACCAACCGGTCAAATCACACAATTTCAGGCCCTTATGGCATCACTATCGGGGACTGTTGGCCTTGGTAACATCAG
>CAXBFT010000317.1:0-2190 GCA_963974945.1 uncultured Alphaproteobacteria bacterium | reverse complement strand
ATAACGATGCCGAATATGGCACTTAATGATGCCTCGAAAAGCCATTTTATGCCGCCATCAAGGTGCATGGAGTGGGTGAGGTGTTCCATGGCATGGTGGAGGAAGGGGACGTTATGAATGATGATGCCGCCACCAACCCAGAGCATCGCTGCTGTTCCGATACTGCCTAATATTTGTAGAAATTTCGGCATGGCGGTTATAATGCCGCGACCAATGGATTTGACCCATGCCGTATGCTTATCCTTAGCCAAATGATAGCCAAAATCATCTGCCTTCACAATCAATGCCACCGCGCCATATACACAAAAAGTAATGCCTATGGCAATGATAGAAAGAATGATGGCTTGTTGGATAAGGCTTGAATCTGCGACAACGGCATAAGAAATGGCTACAATTTCAGCTGATAATATAAAATCAGTTCTTATTGCACCATTTGTTCGTTCTTTTTCAAGCTCATCCGGCGTAATGGTTGCAATATTGTCCGATTCTTTTGCGCTTGAAGCATGGTTTTTATTGAGGCACTTATGTACGGCCTCATGAAGCTTTTCATAGCCCTCAAAGCATAAATAGATACCGCCAAGGGCAAGGATGGGCATGATTGCCCATGGCGCAATCATGCCAAGCGCAAGCGCCGCAGGAATGAGATAGAGCAGTTTATTCTTAAGTGAGCCTTTGGCGATATTCCAAATGATCGGGAGCTCTCGCTTTGGGGAGAGGCCAACAACATATTTCGGGGTCACAGCCGCATCATCAATGACTACACCCGCGGCCTTTGTCCCTGCCGCACCGGCCTGCGCCGCAACGTCATCAAGGGAGGCTGCCGTTACCTTGGCAATGGCGGCAATGTCATCTAATAATGCTAATAATCCTGTACTCATCTTTGTTCTTTCAGATGGTTGAAGTAATGAGTTATATACTCTTTTGCCTTATCTTGTCCTGTTTTTGTTAAATGCTCCTCATCAAAAAAATAGCTCCAATTATCATTGGAGGTTTCACATTTTTTATATGGGCAAAAAATATCCATAGGATGTATGATCGTAATATTATTGCGGCGTGCAATGTCGTTTAGAATAGCCGTATTTACAAGATCTGATTCATTGGTGATTTGGAGGCTATTTTTAAAATCTGAATAACGGTCTTTGGTCAAGAACAGATCAATTTGTAATGGCGCATTAAATGTAATCATCGGGTGGCGGCCTAGGATAATAATGTCCTTTGTATAGGGGGCGAGTGATTTTATTGTGTCCTCTATGAAGGGGGCTAGATAATTATAATCCGTTGATTTTTGCGCGTTCAAAATGGTGTCTTGGTATCTATCCCATGATTGAGAAAAAATGATAAGGTCATATTGTTTTTTGTTTTCGTAAAGGGCGCGGCGTAATGTATCACATGATATATCTGCAAATGTATCCTTGAAATCGACACCTTTAAGGAGAACGCAGCCGCCGCGTGTAATGGAATCGGAGTTATCTTTTGATATGTTTAATGCGCTCAAAATGGGGTCAATATATTGTTGTAGGACAGAGTCACCGATAAATAAAATCTGCGCTTTTTCGCCAGATTTTATATTTATGCCACGAGTAAAGCTTTCTTTTGATTGCGCGTGGATTTGATTGACCTGATAGGCATATTCATTGAAATATTTTAATCGTTGCGGCCAGCCTTGTTTCTTGGCGGTGATATATCCGAACGCCGATAGGGTTAATGCGCAAATGAGGATGGTCGCGCACCCTATATATGGGCGCGCAGTCTTGTATCCATATTGGCGTATTGGGGTCTCAAAATAGCGATAGGATAAATGCGCCAAGGGTAGTGTGATGAATATGTTGGCGCATAATATTTCCCATGCACTGAATGAGAATATATCTTTTGCAAAGACGGTGACGGGGAAGTGGAATAGGTAAATACCATAGGATATACGCCCGATATAGCTCAGGGCATCAAGGGCTTTATGCTTATAGAAATCATAGTTTGCGAAAATAAGGATCAGGGCAGCACTGAGCAATGTTGGAATAAGAGTGTAAAAACCGGGGTGTTGTGGTTGCGCCGGTTGGAAGGTTATAGCCACGAAGATCAGCCCTGCAATCATTAGGATAGGGAGAAGAGAAAACGGATTTTTATTCTTGCGTGATACAGGTAAGGCAGCAGCAAGAACACCGATTAAAAATTCAAACCCACGATTTTCAATGC
>CAXBFT010000316.1:0-2197 GCA_963974945.1 uncultured Alphaproteobacteria bacterium | reverse complement strand
AATCTTACAACAAGCTCAGGCGCTGTTGCAGCAGGTTGCTACGGTAGATAATTCGGACATCGGTTCTTTAGGAATAACAATGTACAGCACCTACAGGTTTTTAACGTCTGGAGCAAAACCTGTACTGGCTTATATACTTTCAAAACGTCTTAAAAACGGTAAAGAATCTCCTGATCGTTATTTAGAAAAATCAGCCATTATCAGGTTAAAACGTCCGCAAGGTCATTTAATTTGGTTCCACGCTGCAAGTGTTGGTGAGGCTCAATCCACGCTTATCCTTATTAATAAAATTCTGAATTTAAACCCTAAAATTCATATTCTTGTTACAACGGGAACATTGACATCAGCCCAAATGATGGAGGGAAAACTCCCTCTAAATGTGTTTCACCAATTCTATCCACTTGATCATCCTAAATGGGTATCAACTTTTTTACAGCATTGGAAACCCGATTTCATTCTATGGATGGAATCAGAGCTATGGCCAAATATGTTGCATGAAATTAAGAGCCGTAAAATTCCTGCATTATTGATTAACGCACATATGTCTCCAAGATCTTTTAAAACATGGACATTCTTTTCCTCGCTCTCCAAACATATGATGGGTGCATTTGATGCAGTGCTTTGCCAGACTGCACTTGATAAAGAGCGCTTTACAGCATTGGGCGCACAAAATGCCATTATAACTGATAATATCAAATACAGCGCAGCGCCATTAAAAGCAGATTTATCAGAGCTTAAGCGCTTAACAGACACAACACTCAACCGCAAAATTTGGCTCTATGCCAGCTCTCATAAGGGTGAGGAAGATATTGCCTGTGACATTCATTCAAAGCTGAAACATCTAATCCCCGATCTTTTAACTATCATCGTTCCGCGACACCCCAATCGCCGTGATGAAATTAAATCAATATCCGATGCCTATACACTCAACATCCAATTTCGTGGTGAAGATAAAAAACAGCCCACAGCTGAAACCGATGTCTATATTGCCGATACATTGGGTGAGTTGGGATTATTTTACCGCCTTGCGCCCATAGCATGTATTGGACGCTCTCTGAGCGATGATGGCGGCGGTGGTCATAATCCTATCGAGGCAGCGCAGCTTGGGTGCGCCGTTATGCATGGGCCGCATGTACAAAACCTACAAGATATTTTCGATGAAATGGACAGTAAAGATGCCGCAATACATATCGCCTCATCAGATCACTTATATGAAACCTTATTAGAACTATTTAACGCACCTGAAAAAATCCAAAACCTTCAAAACACAGGATTAAAGTTCTCGCGAGAGAAAAACAATGTTATTGAGCGTATCATGAATGAAATAGAGCCACGTATACAGCATTTGATATTGGATACACCAAAACTCAAAGAGCATACACATGCCCATTAAAACACCCGAATTCTGGTATAGGAAAAACTCAACGCCATCACAGCTGACCGAAAAAATTCTATCCCCCCTATCGGCCCTTTATGCCTTAGGACACCATTTGAATATAAAGCGTGCACGACCAAAAAAGTTAAATATTCCTGTAATTTGTGTTGGTAATATCACCGCAGGCGGCAGTGGTAAGACACCAACGATTATTGCTCTTATGAAATTAATCAATGAACAATCACTTTGCAAAGCTCCCTATTTTTTAACGCGTGGCTATGGTGGATTAAATCAAAATACGCGGTGCATATCGATCCATGACTCATATCAAGAATGTGGCGATGAAGCGCTTATCCTTGTAAAGCATTCAAAAACAATAATTTCTAAGAACCGTTATGAAGGTGCTATGCTAGCATCAAACATTGGCGCAGATTGTATTTTGATGGATGATGGCTTTCAAAATTTTAGCCTGCATAAAGATTTATCGCTTATCGTCATTGATGGTTATTACGGTTTCGGAAATAAAAAACTTATCCCCGCAGGGCCTTTACGAGAGCCTATTGATGAGGCCATAGCGCGTTGTAATGCTGTTATCATCATTGGTAATGATATTCAAAATACGCGTCAGGATATCCCAGAATCTATTCCTGTCCTTCATGCACATATTGAACCATCTCAGAATATAATATTGGATAAGAGTAAAAAATATATAGGCTTTGCTGGCCTTGGTACACCTCAAAAATTTCATAACACATTAAAATCTTTAGGATTCAATATTGTAGATTTTCATGAATTCTCTGATCATCACCCTTATAATAAGAC
>CAXBFT010000315.1:0-2214 GCA_963974945.1 uncultured Alphaproteobacteria bacterium | reverse complement strand
TTCATATTCATTTGGATGGACGTCCCGTTAAAAATAAATCGGGTAAGCATCTTTTAGCCCCTAATCTTGAGATCGCCAATATGTTGGCGCAGGAATGGAGCGCGCAAGAGGGGAAGATTATCCCGGATACGATGCCCTTAACACAAATAATCACCACGCAAATGGATCGCGTAAGTCAAGAACGTGATGTCATGAGCAAAAGCGTTCTTAAATATTTTGATACGGATTTGATTTGCTATCCGGCCGATGAACCGGAGGGCTTGGTTCAGGAGCAAGAGCGTGTTTGGGGCGCGTTGCGCGGGTGGTTTGCAGAAATATTTGGCGAAACACTTCTAACGACGGCCTCTTTGGCGGCGCTCACGCAACCGCAAAAGGCACATCAAAAGATTGCTGCCTATATCCATGGTCTTGATGATGAACATTTCACAATATTACAGCTTGTAACCGCGCTCAGTGGTTCTGTTATCCTAGGTATTGCTTTTACACATGGTCGCGTTAATGCGCGCGATGTATTCGAGGCTTGCTTTATTGAGGAGGCATTTAAAGATAAAATCTATAATGCCGAAAAATATGGCGCAGACCCGATTATTGAGAAAAAACAAAAAGGCACGATGCGGGATTTAATTGCTTGTGAAGCCTATCAGAATGCACTCTAAAGTTTTTTCAGAGGGATGATTTTATTATTCAATAACGCCAATATCCCCATCGCAATGCGATAAAATAAATATCCCAAAATCGGAGCAAAGGCGATTGTGCCTGAAATCATCAGATGTATAAAATTCTGCGCTAAAAATGGTTTTTGACAACTTGAAATAATGGTCATTAAACGGCTTTCCGTATTATTCATCAATATTGATATGCCATTCCTCTCAATATAGGCCAAGCATGGTTTCAATGGGAGGTAATCAGCACAAAACATTAAATAACCAAGGCCAAAGGCAAAGCTGATAAACAGGTATAAATTAGAGCGCCAGAAGGTTCGGATCAGTAATGTCATCTGATTTTCAAGCACACTATCTTCTTCGGCTCTGCTGCGGATGGAATAGATAACAGAGAGGGTGCAAACGCAAATCATAAAAGCAAAGATAGAGGCAATGCTAAACGGGACAAGGGTTATCATAAGGGAAATGAAGAAAATAAAATAAATGGTGAGGATTTTATTTCTATCTTTATTATTTTTTTTGATAATTTTTTGAATCGAATCCAAGTTTTTTTTCAAAATATGTCCTTAACATGCTTATTTCAAGAGAACAGTCTAGCGCCGACCAAACAAGCGTTCAATATCTTTTAATGATAATTCAACATATGTTGGTCGTCCATGATTACACTGGCCGGATAGAGGAGTTTTTTCCATTTGACGGAGCAGGGCATTCATCTCTTCTATGTTCATTCTTCGCCCTGAACGTACAGATCCGTGGCATGCCATGGTGGACAGGACATGATTGAGTTTTTCTTCGAGAAAATCGGTGTGATCATGCTCCGTCAGTTCATCCACAAGATTATATACAAGACGTTTTGTATCCACTTTTGATCCTAATAAAACAGGCACTGCCTGCACTGCAATCGCGCCATTGCCAAAGGGTTCAATGTCTAGTCCTAATTTTGAAAGGGATGGGGCATATTCTAAAATTTTTTGTGCTTGGGTATCGTCAAGCTCAATAATATCGGGAGTCAGCAAGCCTTGCTTTTCTACACCATTTTGTGCGACTTGTTCCTTGAATCGTTCATAGACAAGGCGCTCATGTGCGGCATGTTGATCAACCACAATCATGCCCTGATCAGTTTGCGATACGATATAGTTCTCATGAATTTGTGCCCGCGCCGCACCAAGGGGGAAATGCGTTGGCATGGGTGTATTCTCTGATTCTATTTCAGATTTTGCGTGGGGTTGCATGTCATGCGCCATAGAGTGTTGCGGGGCATAGGCCATATGTGTGGCTTCTGCCAAATTACCATAGGATGGCGGTGCATAATTATTGCGCACGTAAGATAATGGTACGGCAGGGGTAGAGCCACGGTTAAGTGGTAAGCCGCTATGTCCTCCGCCACTCATGGGGCGGAATGCCCCTAATGTATTTGCGCTTACAGTTGATGACGTTTGAAAGCCGCCTTGATGGATGGCGTGTTTTAGGGCGCTTATAATCATGCCGCGTATCATTTGTGCATCACGAAAGCGCACTTCTGTTTTTGCCGGATGCACATTCACATCGACAT
>CAXBFT010000314.1:0-2222 GCA_963974945.1 uncultured Alphaproteobacteria bacterium | reverse complement strand
GACGTGTTAACACGCTGCCAATATTGGCCTTCTTGCTCAATCTTATCGTTAATACCAGCAATTGCAGGAAGAGAAAAAGTGAGGGTTAAACCCAAAAGGAAAAAAGAACGCATATACATCATGAATAAATCTTTGTTTTGTTTACAACAACGTAAAAAAGAATAGCAAGAAATTACGCTATGCTCAATAGAATTATCATATTTATTGTATTTGTTCTGTATTCCACCATGTTTCCAGTACAGCGCCGTATATTGATGTTGTTTGCGGACGTGTTATATTCCGTTGATACGCAATGTAATCAACACCATTATAAAAAAGTGGGATCATTATGTTTTTCTGCATCAAAATACGATCAATAATATTTGTATAAGATTTAAGCTCTTCATAGGTCTGCGCATTTGCAATAGCGCCTGACATTGCGTCAAGTGCAGGGTTGCAAATACCGGACAAATTAAAGCTAGCCGCCTGTTTTGCGGATTGGCACGACCAATACAGCACCTGTTCCGTCCCTGGGGATAAGGTGTTCTGCCAATAAAAAACGATCATATCATAGTCATAATTTTGCTTTCTATCCTGAAAGGTTGCACTGTCTAACATGCGTATATTCATTTTAACCCCAAGCCGTTCCAATGCCCGTTGATAGGTCAGTGCAATTTTTTCCTCTTGTAATGAGGAGAGTATAATTTCAAAGGATAGGGGCACCTTGCTGTTTTTTTGTACACGAACACCATTTTCAATGATCCACCCCGAATCATTTAGCAAGGTACTGGCTTGTTGTAATTTTTTGCGGAATGATTCGTCTTTATGGGTGATGGGTAAAAAAACCTCTGGCGGCAGAGTATCTTTATAACCCTCAACCAACGCAAGTGTTTCAGGTGATAAAATATCTGGCGCAGCAAGAGCAGAATTTACATACACGCTATTTATACGTTTAAACGCACCATGATAGAGATTTTTTTCAACCCAATGATCATCAAAGGCAAGGGATAATGCTTTTCTTACATTATCATCATCAAAGGGCGGTCGGCGCATATTGAAAATAAAGCCATGCGCACGTTCAGGGCGCGCATGCGAAATTTTATCAAGAATGATACCATCACCCGCATCACTATAGGCGCTTTGCCATTTGCCAATATCCCATTCACGGCGAATATCTTGTTCTCCCTTTTTAAAGGATTCTAGAGCGATAGTATCATCACGAAAATATTCATATGTGATTGAATCAAAATTATAATGCCCTTTATTGGCAAACAGATCCGCCGCCCAGTAATCTAAAACGCGCTCATAAACAATATTTCGCCCGACCTCAAATGATTTTATCTTATACGGGCCATTAAGAAGGGGCCTTTGTGTTATTGTTGAATCAAATTTTTTCTCAGACCACCATGTTTTTGATAGAATAGGCATCATAGCCAAGATCATCACAGTTTCACGATCATATCCCGCACCAAAATGAAAATATATTTCATGGGAGTTTTTGATTTCTGCTCTATCAACCAATTTATAAATGCGGCGCATATTTGGGCGGCCGAAATCCATAAGTGTTTGATATGAATAAAGAACATCTTCTGCCGTAATAGGCGAACCATCATGAAAACGGGCCTTGGGGTTTATATAAAACGTAACGGCGGAGCGATCATCAGAAATGCTTACACGCTCGGCAATTAACGGATACATTGTAAAGGGTTCATCCCATGTACGGCGCATCAACCGATCATAGACCAGATTCATATTCTCTGGTGCTTGCCCTTTTATAGAGTAGGGATTGAGGGTATCAAAGGTTCCAATCGCAGCAATTTTTATATGACCGCCTTTGGGCGCATTGGGGTTCACATAATCTAAATAAGGCGCATCCGAGCTGTATTTTGTATCGCCATGCATGGATAAGCCAAAATACTCTTGCTCCTCTGCCTTTACAGGGAAAGAATAAATACTAAAAATAAAGATTATAGTAAGAATCGGCGTATAATATTTCATCATGTCTATATTGTTATCAAATTCCGGCACCGTATCCAAACCGTTTCTTGAGCGTATCCAGCTTTTGCAAGGGGATATTACTATGCAAGCCGTTGATGCCATAGGTATTATCATCCCCCAAGACTTGAAATTTCGTGGAAGCATCAATGAATCTGTAGCTGAGGCTTGCGGACATGATCTGGATAATTTTATCTTAGAAAATATTTATAAACCCAGAGTTGGGGATGTATACTCTCTTCCCGCCT
>CAXBFT010000313.1:0-2244 GCA_963974945.1 uncultured Alphaproteobacteria bacterium | reverse complement strand
CCGTGGCACTCATGCAAAGCTCGCTCAATATCCTAAAGGCCACGGGGCTTGCCGGTTTTTGTGAGACTTATGGCACAAAGATGGAGGTCATGCGCATCATTGATGACAGTATCGCCGGACAAGATAGCGTGACAAGCAGCTTTGATGCCTTTGATATTGGTCTGCCCTATTTCAGTATGAACATCCCCAATGGCCCGTTACGGGCGCAATTATATGAGGATATATCCGCACAGGAAAACATCACCATCCATAATACACCCTTGGAAGATTACATCACCGAGCAAAGCCATATCAGTGCAACGTTAGAAAACGGCACAATCATCACCACACCGTTGATTATCGGCGCAGATGGGCGCGAGTCTTTGGTGCGCAAAATTGCAGGGATTAAGGCAAAGAAAACCGATTACGGGCAGAGCGCGATTACCTGCATTATCAATCACTCACGCGGACATGAAAACACCTCAACTGAATTCCATAGAGAGGGCGGCCCCTTTGCCCTTGTACCGATGAAGGGCAATCAATCGAGTATCGTTTGGGTGGAAAAAACCGAACGAGCGGATGCCTTGCTCAAATTACCTAAAGATGGGTTTGAATCTGCGCTACAAAAGGCCACAAAAGATATTCTGGGCGGAATAACATTAGAGACACCCCCGCAAAGCTGGCCGCTTTGTGCGATTAAGGCAAAGGCACTGACCGCGCCGCGCGTTGCCTTAGTTGCCGAGGCCGCGCATGTCATGTCCCCCATTACCGCGCAAGGGCTGAACTTATCCCTGCGTGATGTTGCGGCATTGGCGGAAACCGTTATGGATACCCTTCGTGTTGGTGGGGATATTGGTGCGCAAAGCACGCTTCGCACGTATGAGCGTCGCCGCGGGCTTGATATTGATACGCGTACATTTGGCGTGAATGGCATGAATAAGATTGTGAGCGAATCCCGCTTGCCCATCAAAGACTTTCGCCGCATAGGCCTAAAAACCCTCAATAAATTCTCGCCTCTGAAAATGATTGCTATGCAACACGGCCTCGCCCCATCTTTGGATCAAGGACGTTTGGTAAAGGGTGACGCGCTCTAACCCCTCACAACCCGCGCCAAGGTCAAGACATCCACCCGCGATGCGCCCGCGCGTTTGAGGATTTTGGTGCATTCATTCACCGTTGCACCGGTGGTATAGACATCATCAATCAGGACAATATTTTTACCCTGTAACACCCCGTGATAAGCGGGGGATATATCAAAGGCCTTGCGTACATTTTTCGCGCGTTCGTCGCTTTTTAAATGCCCTTGTGATGGCGTGGCGCGAATACGGCGTAGCGCAGCAGGAAGATGTTTCACGCCCGTTTCCTTCTCCAATACCCCTGCGATTAACCCCGCCTGATTATAGCGCCGCGATAAAAGCCGCATATGGTGCAATGGCACAGGAACAAGATAATGCGCCTGCACCAACATATCGCCCCCTGCCCGCATCAGCCACGGGACAAAAGATGGTGCCATATGAGTTTTATCACCATGTTTAAACCCCAATATAACCTCACGGCTGGTATCATTATAAATCAGGGCAGCGCGCGCAGTATCAAAAGGCGGTGCATCATGCAAACAGGCAATGCATTGCCCACGCTCGCCTTTATCCTCAAACTCAAACGGAACGCCACAACACGCACAAATAGGGGCGGCAATAAAATCAAGCCCTGCCCAAGCCGCGGCGGAAATCATACTTTGCGCATCAACAACCTCACCGGTCACAGGGCAGCGCGGCGGAAGGATAACATCCACCCCTTGCATCACTCTAGATCGCACTTGATTCAAAAATTGCCTCATTTGCGCATAAACTTAAGCCAATATAAGCATTTTTCCAATAAATAGTTTTGCATCCACCCCCTAAATGACTGTATGATGCGCGATAAATAATTTTGATAGATCAGGGTTTTAAGGCTGTTATGGCGGGCAATAAAAATGACGATATTCTAACAACGTCAAGCACAAACTATATTGAAGAGCGCAACTATATCCTGCGCGATGTTCCATATCGCAAAATTCGCCGTGCGTGGTTTACCATGTCGCATTTATTATTGGACGATAATGCGCGCGTGGTTGATATGGGCTGCGGCAGTGGAGAGCAGACGTTTGCCATGGCGGCAATGAACCCGAATATGAGCTTTATCGGCGTTGATAAAAGTAAAAAAACGATCACAGAGGCGCAAAGCAAATTCACATTACCCAATCTTGAATTTAAAATCGGTGATATG
>CAXBFT010000312.1:0-2292 GCA_963974945.1 uncultured Alphaproteobacteria bacterium | reverse complement strand
TTCCGTATAGCATTTTAATTTTTACATACTCAAACGATGCAAAAAATCTATCTATCTCATTATGTTCTATCGTCACCTTATTTTTCTGTTCAATACTCATTTTTTTCTTAGATTGGTTGATGAGTTTTCTGTGCTTGCTTGCTTTCTTTTTGAGGATTCTGTTATATTTTTTAATATCAAGCTTATCATCTTTTGTGCAAGTTGTTATTGTTTGCGGCACTTGGGAATCTACAACAGTAGGGTCATTGTTTTTTTCTTTTGAGGCGAATGCTGTGGTTGAATTGGCGACCATGATTACAGTGATAGCAGTTACCGCAATAAGCATAAATTTTCTATGTCGCATTTTAATTATCCTTGGTTGAAATTGAGGTTATATACTATCGCAATAACGTGATCTGTCATCAAAAATCATGATTTTTTTTCACATATATAGTCGTTTAGCTCTATTCTATAACATCGTTGCTTCTCTTCTTGCGCAAGGCCCCTGCTTGGCATTGCTTGTGTCTTATTACAAAATAAAGCTAAACGACTATAGTGTATGGCATATATCGTTTTGATTTCTTTGATAGCTTTGTATACACTGCCCTCCATGTCAGAGATTTCAAAAATCATTGTGTTTACCGATCTGGATGGCAGTTTGCTTAATCATTCGGATTATTCCTATGCCCCTGCGCGCAGTGCGTTAGACAGGCTTTGGAATAATAATATTCCTGTTATTCCAGTGACCAGTAAGACCCTTGATGAAATTTGCGGGTATGATGATTTATTTGCGAATGTTCCAAAAGTCGCAGAAAACGGTATGGTGGTTGATTTACCGCAAGGGTATTTCGGCGCGGCAGAGTATCTTGTCCCCGGGCATTCTTATGAAGAGATCAGAGCCGAAATTGATATGTTTCCAACGCATCTACGCGCCCATTTTAATGGCTTTGCAGATATGGGGATCGATGGTGTTATCGCCGCGACGGGGCTGCCTTTAACCCGTGCGATGGATGCCTATAACCGCAAGGCGAGTGAACCGTTTTTATGGTCTGGGAGTGATGAAAGTCTTGAGACCCTTAAGGTTAGGCTTGCCCCTAAGGGATATAAAATTACGCAAGGTGGGCGGTTTTATCATTTGATGAGTGAGGGCGGTAAAGATCGTGCGCTTTCTATACTCGTTGAAAAATTTCAGACGGCTTCGCCTGATCAACGCATTATATCTATTGCATTGGGGGATGGGCCGAATGATGCGGATATGATTGGCGCGGCAACGTATGGTGTGAAGATACCTAACGATAAGGGTGTAGTGTTTGTTGATATTGAGCATCCACAAGACACAATCATAAATGCACCATATGCAGGGCCGGCGGGGTGGAATGCCTCTATTCATTCTTTGCTGGACGAGTTGGGTTTGAAACGCTAGTTTATTGCAACGCAAAATAAATCATAAACAGGAGGGCATAAGCTTGGCTGATTTTCATCAGAACGGCGTTATTGCAACGTTGCATAAATTATCAGAACGTACGGTTGAATCGCTTGAGGCGGATTTAATAGAATTTTCAAAAGTACGGCCAATGACATTGGTTTTACCGTCTTTGTTTTCCGAGCTTGAAGGCCCTGCGCTTAAGGACATTGTTGATCAGCTTAAAGAAGTTCCCTATCTTGATAATATTGTGATTGGTCTTGATCAGGCGAATAAAGAGCAGTTTGAATATGCCAAGGAATTTTTCTCCGTCTTGCCGCAAAATCATAGGATTCTATGGAATGACGGGCCGAAAATGCTTGCTATTCATGACAAGCTTGCGAAAAAGGGGATTGCTCCTGATGCACCGGGTAAGGGCAAGAATGTTTGGTATTGCTTTGGCTATGTTCAGGCGGCGCTTCAGACCAAGGTTGTCGGTTTGCATGATTGTGACGTGTTGACCTATGATCGCGGGATGCTCGCGCGGCTCATGTATCCGGTGGCCAATCCGAATTTCAGTTATGTTTTTGCCAAGGGGTATTATCCGCGCATTGCAGATGGGAAAATGAATGGGCGCGTGACGCGCTTGCTTGTTACTCCGCTTATCCATGCGCTGCGCCGTGTATGCGGGTTTGATCCGTATCTGAATTACCTCAACGGGTTTCGTTATCCGCTGGCGGGGGAATTTGCGATGAATGTCGATGTTCTGCCAGATTTGCGTATTCCTGCCGATTGGGGGTTAGAGATCGGTATATTATCCGAAATTCGTAAGAATTACTCAACGCGCGCGATTTGTCAGGTGGATATATCCGATGCGTATGATCATAAACACCAACCCGTATCATCAGAAA
>CAXBFT010000311.1:0-2331 GCA_963974945.1 uncultured Alphaproteobacteria bacterium | reverse complement strand
GGCCTAGTGGCTCAGGTAAATCAACACTTTTGCACATTCTTGGCCTGTTGGATACGGCAACATCGGGACAAGTGATGATGGGCGGGCAAGACATCACCCAATTATCCGACCATGAGCGCACTAAACTTCGAAGTAATCATGTTGGATTTGTATATCAGTTCCATCATCTTCTTCCGGAATTTACAGCACTTGAAAATGTTGCCATGCCACAAATCATTGCTGGACACTCACACAAGGAAGCAAAAGAAAAAGCGGCAGATTTGTTGGATCAATTAGGTTTAAGCCATCGCCTTGAGCATCGTCCGGCAACTATGTCAGGGGGAGAGCAGCAACGCGTGGCCATCGCAAGAGCGCTTATTAATGACCCGTATTTATTGTTTGCGGATGAGCCGACAGGAAATCTTGACCCTGAGATTTCGGCGGAAGTGTTTGAATTATTGCTTAACATGGCGCGCAACCGTGGCATTGGCGCCCTTATTGCCACGCATAATATGGAACTAGCCCATCAAATGGATCGTATTCTTGAGGTTAAATCGGGCCGTGTTCTACCGTATTAAAATGACGGACCATTTATATCAAATTTATTTGAAAGGGTGTGTCCTGGTGAGCTTTGCGTAAGCTCTTCAGAAAAATCACCTTCAAGCTTATAGCTATAACCTTCTTCCTGCTCACCCATATTTACTAATGCCTCGAGCGCCGCATTAATCACATTTTCCGGTACTTGACATGGATTTTTATTTAAGACCAACAACATTTGTAAACTCCTTAATTTAATTTAACTTACCCGCGCAATAAACTGTACGTAATGCATCATTTTACCGTCATTATCATTACTGACCAATAACAATTTTGTAAGGTGAGCATTAATAAATGTTCATCATTAAGCTCTAAACCTGCTTCATCAATATCGCCATTCATTTGCGTAATTGTAACAACATGCCTGTCATTATCCCATTCAACCCAACTCGGAATATTACTAAACTGGTGTTGAACAACCATTATCAAATGACCATCTTTCATTGCCATTATCGGCTCAGCGTCAATTTTATTGCATTTGGGCTCTGTCCGCTCTTCTAAATAAACAGGCTTTTCAATAACAGGATCCCCCTGTTTTGAAGAAAACATCTTTAATACTGCCTTAAGTAAGCCTTTAAAAAAAATCATAATTTCACCATAAAAACGTCCCTAATGCATATCATAAAGCATTTTACTTTTATTGCATGAATTTAATTTAGTATATTTTCCCTAACAAACACTTAAAGGTTTAATTTTATGACCATACACAATATCCTTAATTTTAATCACATTTATACTTTGTTTATCGAATAACTGAGTGCTATTCTCCGTTTTATGTCGGAACAATTTGTGCATTTACATTTGCATTCTGCGTATTCACTTGCAGAAGGCGCTATCAAGGTCAAAGACCTTGTGAAGATGTGCGTCCAACATAAAATGCCGGCTGTGGCCGTCACAGATACAAATAATCTTTTTGGCGCGATGGAATTTGCCCTTGAGGCATCTAAGAACGGGGTCCAACCCATTCTCGGTTGTCAGCTTACAATAGAGGGCGGAACGCAGCTTGTTATTCTGGTTCAAAATGATCAGGGATATAAGAATATCTGTAAAATCATCAGCGCATCTTACATGGGCGGTGATGATCAACATGAAGTTTATGCAAAATATGAAACCCTTAAAACATATAATGATGGCCTTATTTGCCTGAGCGGCGGGATGAAGGGCTCTATTGCCCAAGCAGCATTTCATGGGCAAATAGATAAAGCAGAAGGGGAGCTTATTACACTTAAAAATATTTTTGACGATCGCCTTTATATCGAATTGCAACGCCATAACCTTGCAGATGAAGATAAAGCAGAAGATATATTGATCGATTTGGCGTATAAACATGATGTTCCGCTTGTTGCTACAAATGATTGCTACTTCAAAGATCGAGGCGCGCATGAGGCACATGATGCGTTACTATGTATTGCCGAAGGGCGTTATGTAACAGAGGAAGATCGTCGCAAAGTCACGCCAGAGCATTACTTTAAAACCAGTTCTGAAATGATTGCCCTCTTTAAAGATTTGCCCGAGGCTATTCAAAATACCGCTATCATCGCACAACGTTGCTCATACTTACTTAAACCTATTGCGCCCATTTTGCCGCCTTTTGAAACAGAGAGTAAAAGACCTGAACCTGAAGAACTGGAAGCGCAGGCCAGAGAGGGCTTACAATGGCGTTTAGATAAATTCGTTTTCATTGATGATATGGACACAAAAGAAAAAAAAGAAATTGCAAAACCCTATTGGGATCGTCTGGATTTCGAACTGAAT
>CAXBFT010000310.1:0-2339 GCA_963974945.1 uncultured Alphaproteobacteria bacterium | reverse complement strand
GCAACGTCATCTGCAATTATTTATCGTTTTTTAATGGCACTTGGGATTGATGCCCCGATTTATATCCCTGACCGATTAAGCGAGGGCTATGGCCCTAATATTGATGCCTTAAAGCAATTGCGCGATCAGGGCGCGGATATTCTATTAATGCTTGATTGTGGGACAACGGCCTTTGACGTGGTGAAGGCCGGGACAGAACTTGGTCTGAAAATCATTATTATCGATCACCATGAGGCGGAAGACACATTGCCCGATTGTTGGCATGTGATAAATCCAAAGCGCAAAGATGATCACTCCGCCCTTGATATGCTTGCCGCGGCCGGGGTCAGTTTTATGGTCTGCGTTGCCATTAATGCGCGTTTGCGTGATCGCCAATATTATAAGAACAACAATATGGTTGAGCCAAAATTGAAATCCTTACTGGATATTGTTGCGCTTGGTACGGTGTGTGACATGGTTCCGCTTTTGGGTGTGAACAGATTGTTTGTGCGCGCGGGTTTTGCAACGCCTGAAAACCAAATGAATTTTGGTATTCAGGCACTTATGAATGTTGCAGGCATTACACCACCAATCAACACATATGATTGCGGTTTTGTTCTGGGGCCACGCATAAATGCCGGAAGCCGCGTACATAAAGCCGATTTAGGCGCACGCCTCTTAACGCTGGATAATAAAGAGGAATGCCAAAATATAGCCTGGACTCTGAATGATTGTAATGACAAACGCAAAGCCATTCAGATTGAAATGGAAGAGCAAGCCATTGCCATGGTGGAAGATAAAGGCATGCAAGATGATCCAATCATCCTAGTCGCACATGAAGATTGGCACCCAGGTTTAAGCGGCCTTGTCGCGGGTCGATTGAAGGAGCGCTATAATAAGCCGTCATGCGTTGTTACGTTTGCCCATGATCTTTCAGGACATAAAGAGGGACGCGGGTCCGGGCGCTCTATCCCAAGCATTCATATCGCTCAAAGTTTTATAGATGCACGCAATGCAGGGTTACTGAGCAAGGGTGGTGGACATGCAATGGCAGGCGGCTTTACTATAGAGCCTGAAAACATAGATAAACTGCATGAATTTTTAAAATCCCATATTTCAAAACAAATGGAAAATACAAATACCAATATAGAAACCAATATTGATGGCGCGTTAACCACCAATGGTATCACCGTTAATTTAGTTGAGCTTTTGCAAAATAAAATCGGCCCCTTCGGACAAGAACAGCCAGAGCCCATATTTCTTCTTGAGAAGGTTAGAATTCATAAGGCCGATATTCTGGGCGGCGCACATATTAAGGTCATGATCTCAGACTGGGAGGGCGGTACGCGCATAAAGGCTATGGCTTTTCGCGCAGTTGATACGTCGCTTGGCGATGCATTGTTGAGGGCTGGAACAAAATCTCTCAATATTTTAGGCCAACTTAAAATAAATGAATGGCAAGGACGAAAAACGGCAGAAATGCATATTATCGATGCATCTTATTCATGAGTATAATATGGTTTATAAGAGGTTTCAGAATAAAAAATGCATTCTTCCGTTGATTCTTATGATTTTTTTCATTTCTGCCCTTGCGATCATTCATATAAAAGATTAGAAAAGTAGCAAATAACGGTAGAGACGATTCAATGGTCGTGCAGGCATTCGCCTTTTATTTATTCGCAGGTATTTTAACACTTAGTGCCATGATGGTCATCACGGCGCGAAATCCTGTGCATTCTGTATTATTTCTTGTTCTATGCTTTTTCAATGCAGCGGGACTTTTTGTCATGCTTGGCGCAGAATTCATCGCGATGCTGCTTGTCATTGTTTATGTCGGCGCTGTCGCTGTATTATTCCTTTTTGTTGTCATGATGCTCGATATTAATTTCAACGATATGCGCAAAGGGGCCATGCATTATGTGCCTGTCGGCGTTATTATAGGTGGAATATTGCTGTTTGAATTGGTGGCCATATATGGTTATTGGCAATTTGCACCCCATGTTGCATCAAATATCAATCTTCCACTTTCTAACTTTGATAGTGTAAATAACGCACAATCACTTGGTTTGGTTTTATATACGGATTATGTTTTTGCCTTTCAGGTTTCAGGTTTGATTTTGTTCGTTGCCATGATTGGCGCGATTGTTCTTACGTTACGAACGCGCCCTGGTGTACGTAAGCAGAATGTTTCCGAGCAACAATCACGACAAGCCTCTGATGTTTTAGAAATATGCAAGATTACATCGGGAACTGGGGTTTAGTATGGAAAATATTTCAAACATAGGCATGGAACATTTTTTGGTTCTTGCTGGTTTAATCTTTACAATCGGTGTCTTCGGTATTTTTTTAAACCGAAAAAA
>CAXBFT010000309.1:0-2380 GCA_963974945.1 uncultured Alphaproteobacteria bacterium | reverse complement strand
CGCCATCACAATAAATCTTATACGCCTCCTTAAAACCATCTGCGGTTTTAACAACGTCCCCATCCAAACGCGCACCTTGTGCATCACCCGTCTTATTTAACGGCGCGAGAACATCCGCGGCCAGTTTTGCCGCCTCATCCAATATCGCCTCACCCGTTTCACGGTCAAGCTCTTCATGCTCAAATCCTAAAACATCAAATAACGCAAACAGCATATCTTGAACCGGTGGTTTATAATCGCTCATATTTATTCTCCCCTTAAAAAGATACACCCATAGCACTTAAAATTCCGATAACAAGCAGCGTCAGAACCAAAACACCCAAAGCTATCCAAGCATATTGAGCAATAATTGCCGCCATCCCGATAAAAATAGCCGTGCCGCCAACAATCCGCGTTTCAGCGCGAATCATCCCTAAACTGCCGTTAAATACCCCGCCAAATGCGATCAAAATTACGATCAATGACCAATAATCCGTCCAATGGGTGATTTCAATTTTTGGCGCGCTATCTTTATATTCCTCCCCCTTCAGGGCAAGAATCAGCTTATCCTTAATCCCGACCGCCTTTTCAATCGCAACATCCTCTATCGTTGGGGCAGGTGGGGCGAAATGATCGAGGATCCAAGGCGTGGACACAGATAAAGCCAATGCAAACAAGGCAATAAACAACCCAATTATTGCAAAATCATGCCGTACATCCATCATCTGCGCGGTCTTGTTTTGATTTTTTTCCTGCATCTTATCTTTCAAAACTCCATTCTGGCATAGCACTTGCAATGTCTTATTCAAGATATATCGCACGTCACGAAACAAACTGAAAAGCGTAAGAATTATACCATGAATAACCAGATAAACACATTACAAACCAACATGTTAACGGCAACAAACCATGATGCACCGCAAAAAATCCTAAGCGCCATCGCCAATGCCAGTGAGCATAGCGGGGTTGATTTTTCCTATCTGGTCACCCAAGCCTCGGTTGAGAGCAGTTTTAACCCAAATGCTAAGGCGCGCACGAGCTCTGCCACCGGACTGTACCAATTTATAGACAGCACATGGCTCTCTATGATTGATAAATATGGCGATGACTATGGCATTGATACAGAAGGGAAAAGCAAGCAAGAGATTCTGAACATGCGCAAAGACCCAGAAACGTCCTCTTTCATGGCGGCTGCTTTTGCGTCTGAAAATGAAAAATTCTTAAATGCCCATTGGGGCGGTGAAGTCGAATCAACAGAGCTTTATCTTGCGCATTTTATGGGCGCAAGCGGCGCAGCATCTTTTTTAAATGCACGCGATGAAACGCCCATGCAAAATGCCGCTGATCTATTTCCCCGTGCGGCGCGCGCCAATCGCAATGTTTTCTATGATTCGAAAACAGGGCAGCCGCGTACAATGGAGCAAGTTTATGCCTTTTTCGATAAAAAATTCGACAACACACAGAGCGCAAATACGCAAATAGCGCAAGCGCCAATTCCACCGTCAACCCCCGCGCAAAAATTAGCGCAAAACACCTATGACGCGCCGCTTTACACCATACCCAATGCCCCCTCAAACAGCATCATAATGCAACGTTCCCAAGCCTTGAGAGAGCAACATGAACAAGGCAATAATTCAACCTTCACGATTAACAGAGCGCAAAATATTGCGAGCAATAGAGAAACATCCTCCCCCTTCCTTGGCATGGTTGCCCAACCCGTGGACATCATGCTTTTGACCCAAACAACCGCGCCGGGAAAAGTGATTCGTGACAATGCGTGATGCATTGTGTAAAACACGATAATGAGCAAAGATAATCTAATCCATGTCCTAAATAAACGCCTTGCGCTATATCAGGCAGATGGCGGCTTACGCACCTCCACAGACAGCGTCCTTTTGGCCGCCGCTTGCCCCGCAAAAACAGGGGAAAGCATCCTCGATTTAGGCTGCGGCGTGGGCAGTGCGGGATTATGCGCTTTAACGCGTATCAACAATGCGGCGCTGTGTGGCCTTGATATCCAGGCCGACCACATCGACCTCGCTATTCAAAATGCCGCCCTGAACGATATGACTGACAGAGCGCATTTCATCCCCCATGATATTCGTGAGGATGCGCCAATAGGCACATTTGACCACGTCATTTGCAACCCACCTTATAAAAGCAGCGGCGCGCATATTCCGTCTCCTTCGGATAAAAAAGCCCGCGCCATGGGGCATTTAGAAGATGACATTGATATTCAAAATTGGATCACCTTTGCCTGGGCACATATTAAAGGACAAGGCAGCCTAAGCATTATTCACGAAGCCGCACAAACAGATGCCATCATCCACGCCCTTTACAGCCCGCGCGGCGGCAAGCGTTTTGGCAATATCGAAATATTCCCGATATTTTCAAAGGAAAA
>CAXBFT010000308.1:0-2383 GCA_963974945.1 uncultured Alphaproteobacteria bacterium | reverse complement strand
TAAAGACCAAATGATAAAATAGATTTTTGAATTCTCACGCAATAGCTCCTTAAGCTTAATAAAAAATGCTCTTCCTATATAATATATAGAAAGAGCGTTATGAATACCTAAATTTTAAAAATAAGATGTATTTTTATTCATCATAATCAGGAATAGAAGGAATAGCGCTTTGTGCCGTCCCTTTTTGGTCATTCACTAATGCTTGACGATGTTGATAATATGTACTGCGCACGGCCGCGTAATAGTCAAATGAACTTGCTTCTAATTCGGTCATGGTGTCCATAAGAGAATCTCTCAGGTCAAGGTAGTCTGCGCCAAATTTTCCGTAATAAAGAGGCTGCTCATCGATATTGAACAAATACATCCGAACCGGATCAGCATAGCCATCTGCAAAATAGCCCGCGTAATCACGTATTGATGATGGACCGATAAAAGGGACAACCATATATGGACCATGATCCACGCCCCAAACAGCGAGGGTTTGTCCGAAATCCTCGGGTTCGTAATCAATGCCTTCATATCCGGCAAGATCAAAAACGCCACCAATACCCAAAATCGTATTGATTACTGTTCGTACAACAACAGTACCCGCTCCATCCATATCACCTTGAAGCACCTGATTAGCAAAAGTTATGGGGTTGTGTAAATTGCGTAAAACATTGCGTAGGCCACTGCGAACAGGTTGCGGTGTTACGGCGCGATAGCCTTCTATGGTTGGATTAATAATGTTATCATCAATGACTTTATTGAAGGCCATAACGCGGCGGTTTTGTTCTTCAAACGGGTCATTAATAACGATGCCACCCTCAATGATCTCACCCTTCTGGGATGCGCTGGCGCAAGCGCCTAATGTTAGGCATGATAATGCCATAAGCGTGAAATTTTTACTCAGTCGAGAAGCGAAAGACATAGTGTTTAGACCTTATAATTGTCGTGGCAAAATTTTATAATATTTTAGAGCAGAAACTCTCTCATAGTTCTTTAATAGCATGAGTAAGTTATCAAGTAGTTAATTCGCATAGAAGCATAGTTAAAAAGCTGTGTATAGTCGAAAAAACTTAACCGTCTTCAATATTCATCATGGCAGACAGGCCAAGCAAGAAGGAGATCATCGCCGGCGCCCATGCCGCCATCATAACAGGGATTTGTTGCGTTGAGCCAAGGGCTTGTAGGAAGCTGGAGAGGAAGAAGACGATAAATCCGATAAAGACACCGGCTGAAATCATCATAAATGTTCCCGATGAGCGGGGCGGGCGCATAGAAACCGTGGCAGCCAGAAGAATCATGGCACAAAACATTAGGGGTTGTGACAGCAGATTTTGATAATAAACCTTAAGCCTCGTCGCATCAAAACCTGTTTGTTCCAATGTGTTAATATAGGCAGGCAATTTCCAAAAAGACATGCTTTCGGGGGAGGCAAAGCTTTCAACAATATCTTGTGCGGTTAATGTTGTCGGAACTGTAAAGTTTTTCAGTCGCACTGGCGTTGTACTCAACGCTTTATGAATTGAAACACCGGTTAAATTCCAGTTTTTTGAATCTAAAATGGCGGTTTGTGCATCAACGCGTTGTAGGAAGTCA
This sequence comes from uncultured Alphaproteobacteria bacterium, assembly GCA_963974945.1. Lineage (GTDB taxonomy): Bacteria > Pseudomonadota > Alphaproteobacteria > Micavibrionales > Micavibrionaceae > UBA1672. The sequence continues at coordinate 802 of CAXBFT010000308.1, read as the reverse complement.
CTGTCATCTGTAAAATACAGAACGCTAACATTATTTAAAACCCATCCTGGCTGTTGCACTTTTTGGGCATGTAAAATGATATATCCGCTAATCAATTCAGGTTCTATGCTTTGTATGGGGGCTGTACCCTCCGGCAGATCTGAAGGGGAAATGGGAGTTGGCTTAGGCGCAGATGATTCGATTAAAATCGCCTGTCTTAGCCATAGCCCTTCTCTAAATATGGCGATCTGGCTATCTTGACGTTTAAGGTGTACGCGTTCTAAATCTTCAAACTTGCTAATGAAAACCGCACCAACGGGGTTTATAACCGCCATTTGCATGATACCAAATAAAATTCCGACAATGGTAATGGGCATTAGGAATTGCCAAATTGAAAAGCCGGAGGCGCGCACAACTATAAGCTCATAGCGGCGGGTGAGTTGCCAGAATGTAAACATCGCACTGAATAAAACAGCAAAAGGAAAAAGTGTCTGCCCGACTTTAGGCAGCTTAAACAAACCCATTTGCAGGACAAGTATCATAGGCACGTCCTCAAACTTACTGGCGCGGCGAATTAGCTCGACCGTATCAAACAAATATATCACGGCCAACAGAGCCGCTAGCAAAACCAAAAGGTTGATGGTATAGCGCTTTGCCAAATATGCGCTTAACGTGGTTGTGAGTTTCATGTCGATGCCCCACCTGTTTGTATTGGTTTTTGACGGTAGAGCAAAGTGCGCCTGAAGGTCTCACCATGTTGGCTGAGCAGGAATAATGACACGCCTAAAGGCGCAAAAGTCAAAAGATACATCAGTGCCAATCC
>CAXBFT010000307.1:0-2387 GCA_963974945.1 uncultured Alphaproteobacteria bacterium | reverse complement strand
AACGCTCAGCGCGCTAACGGCTTATACGGAAATTTACTTTGAAATTGATTTAACGCGGCCAGATCAAGGCGAATACACATCAATACGCTTTCATCCCCATCTTCACGGCTGATAATCTCACCATGATCATACAGCCATGCAATGGCCTTGCCGTCACTATTGGGTATCTCAAAACTGGCACTGCTGTGATTACGCGCGGTAAATTCGGCTATTTTATCAAGCAAGAGAGCAACGCCCTGCCCCTTTAGCGCGGAGATAATCATTTTAGGAATGCCGGATCGTTTACTATCGCGGATAAAATCCTCTTGCGCTTCTGCGCCTAAGGCATCAATTTTATTATAAACCTCAATCACACGCTCATCATTTTCGTAATCCACACCAAGGCTGCGCAATATGGCGATCACATCTTGCTTTTGCGCCATATAATCTTCGCGTGATACATCAATGACATGCACAATCACATCACCATAGGTAATCTGATCAAGGGTCGCACGAAATGCTTCAACCAAATGCGTGGGAAGATCTGCAATAAAACCAACCGTATCTGCCAAAATCGCGTCCTGATTTTGCGGCAAGGTAATTTTACGCATAGTTGGGTCAAGCGTGGCAAAGGGCAAATCCTCGGCAAATACATCGGCATCGGTAATGTTATTGAATAAGGTTGATTTTCCTGCATTGGTATAACCCACCAAGGATACAATCGGAAATGGCACACGCTCACGGCTTTTACGCCCTAAATCACGCGTACGACGAACATCGGCCAGTTCCTTCTTAAGGCGGGTCATTTTTTGAGCAAGGATACGGCGGTCAAGCTCAATCTGCCTCTCCCCCGGCCCCCCCATAAACCCTGCACCACCGCGCTGACGCTCCAAATGCGTCCAAGAGCGAACAAGGCGTGAACGTTGATAATCAAGCGCAGCAAGCTCCACCTGCAAGCGCCCCTCTTTCGTTTGCGCCCGCGCACCGAAGATTTCAAGAATAAGGCCGGTACGGTCAATAATTTTGACGTTCCATTCCTTTTCAAGATTACGTTGTTGTACAGGGGAAAGAGTGGTGTTTACGATCACCAATGATGGCTCTAGTGTTTCAATCTCGGCGGCGATGTCCTCGCGGATACCTTTACCAAAAAAACTGCCTGCATGGATTTTGGAATAATTAACAATGCGGGTCTTTGCCGCATCTAAATCAATGGCACGCGCCAGACCTTCAGCCTCTTCGCTAACATCATCAATATGTCTTGCAGATGTCCGGCCTTTTTCAATCGGAAGGATAATATAAGCCGCATCAGGATCTTGACCCTGAACACCAATATACATTTCACCCTTTTTTTTCAAAGAACTATCCCGCGCTAAACGCTATTCTTCGGAATCAGATGAATCTTTTTCATCATTCAAACTCAATGGGCCGCCTGGCATAATTGTAGAAATAGCATGTTTATAGATAAGTTGAACATGAGACTCTCTGCGCAATAAAAGACAGAAATTATCAAACCATGTCACAATACCTTGTAACTTTACACCATTTACAAGGAAAACAGTCACTGACATTTTCTCTTTACGGATTTTGTTCAAAAACACATCTTGAACACTTTGTATTTTGTCGGACATTTTTGATACCTAATTTTTTTCTTGTTATTTATACTCTAACTTTTAGAGCATATTATCTATATTGCAACCAATATTTCCTTTAGTTGCAAAAAATTATCAACACTGATGAAGGGGGAATATTGTGCAATCAGTGCAGAGGAATCAGCATGTCCACTCAAGAACACTGCGCGGCATCCTGTAGCATTGGCACAAGCTAAATCATTTTCCGTATCCCCAATATACCAAATATCTTGCGCCTTGGCATCAAAGCCCGTCTTATCCAACGCCAATAAAAGTGGCTCCGGTGAGGGTTTACCCAATGGCGTGTCGCCCGCACCTATAATGATGTTAAAGTAATGCCCCCACCCTAAAAGTTTAACTTCTAATGCAATTAAATCGGCCTTTTTATTGCTCACAATACCCATGGGGACTTGATGACTATGGAAAAAATCAAGGATCATATCGCCACCATCAATTGTTTTAATCTTATGACTGTTTTCAATCACATACTTGCCAAAAATCTCTTTTGCTTCCTCGGATTTTTCTTTGTAAATCAGCGGGTATAAAATATCACGCGGCTTGCCGAAATATTTTCCATACTCACCTTCCTCAAATTCCGGAAAGCCCAGCGCCTTCAACGTATAATTATGGGACTCATTCAAAAAGCCGTAACTATCGGCAAGTGTGCCATCCCAATCCCAAAAAACTGCATCGGGTAAGGTTATATTATCCATGAAGATCACTCCTGCTATAGCTATTGGTTTTTCCACAAAACGGCACATGGAGAAGTTTTATCCTCTC
>CAXBFT010000306.1:0-2402 GCA_963974945.1 uncultured Alphaproteobacteria bacterium | reverse complement strand
TTGGCATATGCCTTCTAAGCATCGCAACACTTTTGACCGTTATCACAGGTTTTAATTATATGATTGTGGGCATTTCCCATATGAGAGAGCATAATGAATAACAGCCTTTATAAAGCCATACGTCCTGCCATTTTCAAAATCGACCCTGAAACCGCGCATGGAATGACCATCAAAGCCTTGAAAAAAGGTGCTATACGCGCCTGTAAAATTGTGAGGTCAGAGCGCCTTGGCCAAAATATGTTCGGGCATCACTTTCCAAACCCGATTGGATTATCTGCCGGATTTGATAAGAATGCCGAGGTCGTCGCCCCTGTTCTTCGCCTTGGTTTTGGCTTTACTGAGGCAGGAACAGTGACCCCAAAACAACAAGACGGCAATCCACGCCCGCGCATTTTCCGTGACCCAACGCATGATGCTGTCATTAACCGCATGGGCTTTCCCAATGGCGGAATGGAGCTATTCAAGGCAAATATAAAAGATTTTTTAAATACACCTGACCGCCCGAAAGGCATTGTCGGCATCAATATCGGCATGAATAAAACACAAACCGAGCCGGCCAAAGATTATTGCGCCCTAATCCAGGATCTAGCGCCTTTTGCCGATTATTTAACCGTGAATATATCTTCACCCAACACACCGGGCTTGCGCGATTTACAACAAAAAGATGTCTTGCTTGCCCTTTTGGAAAAGATGATGCAAATCCGCGCCATCACCTGCCCTGATAATGCGCCTGCCTTACTTGTAAAACTTGCACCTGACCTCACCGGTGATCAACAAAAAGAGCTTGCAGAAACATTATTAGAAGCAAAGGTCGATGGCGTAATTTTAAGCAACACAACGCTTGATCGCCCCAAAACACTACCTGATAACTTCCGCAGCCAAACAGGCGGCCTCAGCGGCGCACCCGTGCGGGATAAATCAACCGCTATTATTGGCAATTTTTACCGCCTGACTGGTGGAAAATTGCCTATTATCGGTGTGGGTGGCATTTCTTCCGCGCAACATGCCTATGATAAAATCAAAGCCGGCGCATCTTTGGTGCAATTATACACAGGTATGATCTATGAAGGCCCTAACATTGCCAACACAATCAATGCAGATTTGCTCAAATTACTTGATAGAGATGGATACACACATATATCTGAGGCAATCGGCACGGATATTGCATAGTGTTTTTCTATGGAAACACTGAATACATATAAACCCCAAGACATCATTCCCGCTTTTTTAGCGCCAGATCATATTATCAACCACGATCACGCCCATAGCGATGAAAAAAATGCCGCCAAAAACCAGAATATTCGCGACTCCCTGCACCGCGCCCTAAAGCTCAACAGCGTCAACATCTTCGCCCAGCCCATCGTGACCTTACCGCAACGCAAGACGGCCTTTATCGAGATTTTCGGCCGTCTGAACGCACAACCGGGCGCCTATATTCCTGCGCAAGATTTCATGATTATTGCAAATGAGGAGCATCTGATAAACCGATTAGACACACTGGTTCTCACCAACGCGCTACGCTTTATTCGCAAGCAGAAATACAAGAATATTGTACAGGGTTATTTCATCAATATAAAACCCTATACCCTGCGTAATGGTATTTTTATGAATCGGTTGGTTAAAGAGCTATCGGAAACACAAGATCTTTCACGCCTGCTGATTTTTGAAATGAGCCATTCAGACTTTATGATGCTCTCCCCCGCCGAGATCAAAATATTACATGCACTGGCAGGAATTGGTTGCCGTTTTTCCCTTGATCACATGACAACTATCCCCGATAACGTCCCGCAATTACATGCGGGCTATATCAGTTTCATAAAAATCAAGGCATCAACTTTAATCAAAGAAGGTAAGGATGATGACGGGTTTAAATCTGTGATCAATAAAAAACGTATATTGGACGTAAATGGCATTCATATGATTATAGAACATGTTGAAAATGAACATGCCGTCCTTAACGCGCTAGATTATAATATCGGCTATGGCCAAGGGTTTTTATTTGGAAAGCCTGACTTTCAAAGCGTGTATGTCCCGCGATTATAAGCATAGTATTTATTCATTTTATCGCGTGACTTTGCACCGCACATTGCTACAATACCCATCACATTTATATGGATATAAGGATTGATATTATGCATATCCGCATCAAGAACACGACCTTACTTTGCGCTGCAACGCTGATCTTTTCAATGAGCGCGCCTTTCGCACAAGAAACCATCACCGAAGCCCCGTCAAACGCAAGCGAAATAACTGCGCCGCAATATGGCATTGCCCTGCATGGGCAACCCAAATATAAGGCTGATTTTACACATCTTGACTATGTTAACCCTGACGCACCAAAGAGCGGGACATTACGCCTTGATGCCACAGGATCATTCGACTCACTAAACCCATACATTGTA
>CAXBFT010000305.1:0-2411 GCA_963974945.1 uncultured Alphaproteobacteria bacterium | reverse complement strand
GCTAAATCAACATCATCAAATAATGGATTATACGTCACAATATTAATAACACCGGATGTCGCATTAAAACCAAATAAAGCCGTATTTGGCCCACGAACAATCTCAATCTGACGGATTTCACTAAGTTCAACCGGAATATTATCCCATGATACTAAGCCATAATAATCTTCATATACCTGACGTCCGTTCACAAGAACAAGAAGCCTTTCTGCACCCGGTTGATTATAACCACGAATACCAACAGAATAATCACCATTGGTATTTTGCCTTACAGACACCCCTGCATAATGACGCAAAATATCAGGAATTTCACGTGCAGGATAACGCGCAATATCTTCCGCAGAAATAATTGTCATATCCAAAGGAACATCAGATGCACGCATTGGCGATCCGTTTGCAGATGTTGTTACGGGCTCACCGAACATCTCTTGCATTGTTCCATAATCAAGATTTTGTGCAAATGCAGGCTGCACAGCAAAAACTGAGCCACATACCAATGCTGTTGTAAATAATAGTTTGTTCATTCTGTTTTCTCCTTGAAACCAATTCTAGTGTTCGATAATCATCATACGAAAAGCGGACCCAAATGCAGCGCCTGCAGATTCTGCTGCCGCCTTACCAACGTGAATCTCAACTTTAGGCGATGTAGACACCCCCAAAACACAGCCACTTGATTTTGCACATTCAGGATTTGACGATACCGTAATAATTCCTTGACCGGAAAGTGCAGAAGCCTTTCCCTCCGCGCCAGCCGCAATATATGCAACCTTTGCACCAGTTGAGCTTGCAGTTTTTGCGCCGCTCAACGTTATTTTACCTGAGGCAACGCCCGCAGATAACAAAGAAGCCACAGCATCAGCATCAGAAACAGAAGCGGGATTTGATGGATCAAAAATAATGTCCACTGCAACATCACCTGATGGACCACCGCTAATAAAGCTCAATGCTTTACCTATAATTTGAATATCTTTATCAGATGCCGCTGCGGAACTATCTGTAACTCCTGCTGACAGCAAAGCAAGTGCGACGGCACTCGTAGATGCAATTCTTCTTAAAATGTGTTTTACATTCATTTCTCAAGACCTATTTTTTATATGTTAGAATTAATTCCGACTTGGAACGCACGCGAGCGATAGCATATATGCATATACTGGTGAGCATGCTAATGCTCATTATTCTAAATGGCAAGCGGATAATAAGTGATTACAAGAGTATTCGGGAAATAAGTTTAAAAAGGAGTTTTATTTTTAATACCAATTATGCGATGCTCCGCTAAAAGGAAAGACAATGCGAAACAATAAAAATAAAACCAAAACCCCTGACATCTATGGTTTACATGCTGTGCGCGAGGCTTACTTAAACCGCGAACGCGAGGTTGACACCCTATATATAACCAGCCAAGCCCTTAAAAGTTTTGAGGACACCATTACTCTTGCCAAAAGAAGTAATATTTTACGCCCCGACCCCACCATCATTGAGAAAAGCGCACTCGACCGCGTTCTGCCTAAAGGAGCGGTGCATCAAGGTATTGCCATTACATGCTCTGCCTTGCCTGAAATGGATGAACATGACTTTATCATTCGCGCCCACAGTCAAGAGAAAACAGTATACGCTATCCTAGATCAGGTCACAGATCCGCATAATGTCGGCGCAATTCTAAGAAGTGCAAGCGCCTTTGGTGTTGACGGCGTTATCATGCAGAAAAAACACGCCCCCACTCTTGATGGCGTTCTTGCAAAAACCGCATGCGGCGCAGTTGACCATATCCCCGTGGCACAAGCAACCAACCTTGCCCGCACGGTAAGCGAACTTCAAAAAGAAGGGTTTTTTGTAATCGGTTTGGATGAACGTGGCGCAGAAGTCATCGGACAGACCCACACCAATACCAAGCATGACAAGCTCGTCATTATCTTAGGTTCAGAGGGCGATGGCATCAGACACCTTATAAAAGAGCATTGCGATGCACTCGCCCGCCTCCCCACGGACGGCGCAATCGCAAGCCTGAATGTTTCAAACGCCGCCGCCGTCGCCTTTTATGCGCTCATACATAAATAATTATGCATAAAAGGACATAAACAAAGTATAATTTAATAATGTATAAAAAATATCCGAAAAAAATATTTATTATTTTGACAAAAGCCCAAAGAGACTGCTAGTATTAGAACAACAAAAAGAACAATAAACCTTAAGGGGACTAACAATAGCACAGGGTATCGGAATTATTTCTTGCTGTATGTTCATTATGTACATAACGGCAACCTTGATTAAAAAAGCACAAAAACGTGCAACAGTAAAAATTCGACCTCGGGCGCAAAAATAATAATAATTGCTCGAATGGTTACAAGGGTTCAACCCGCTGCTGATGACAACTATCTGGTAGTTTCATCAGCTTATCACCCCAAACTTAAAGG
>CAXBFT010000304.1:0-2425 GCA_963974945.1 uncultured Alphaproteobacteria bacterium | reverse complement strand
CGCAACTATTGCATTGGGGTGAGGAAGATGTCGATATTTTGATGGAATGCACAGGGCGTTATACTGATCGCGCAGGTGCGCAAATCCACCTTGATAAGGGCGCAAAGAAGGTTTTAATCTCTGCCCCTGCAACGGGTGAGGATTTAACCGTTGTTTATGGTGTGAACCATGATCTAATTAAGGCAGAGCACAAAATTGTCTCCAATGCCTCTTGCACAACCAACTGCCTGGCACCTATGGCATTTGCCCTTCATAATGAGATAGGTATTGAAAAAGGCTTTATGACAACAATTCATGCTTATACAGGCGACCAGAACCTTGTTGATGGCTCACATAAAGACCCACTTCGCGCCCGCGCCGCGGCAATGAACATGGTACCGACAACAACGGGCGCAGCCAAAGCCGTTGGAAAAGTTCTACCCGAGCTTGATGGAAAGTTGGACGGCGTATCAATTCGCGTACCAACGCCAAATGTGTCAATGGTTGACCTGAAATTCATTCCATCACGCAAAGTGAGCGTAGAAGAGGTCAATGCCGCCGTTACCAAATACGCCAATGGTCCGCTTAAAGATGTATTGGCCGTATATGATGACCCATGTGTTTCAGGGGATTTCAACCATGACCCACATTCATCAATATTCAGCCTTGCCGGCACACGTGTCATGGATGGCGATTTGGTTCGTGTTATGGCATGGTATGATAATGAATGGGGCTTTTCTTGTCGTATGCTTGATACCGCGATGAAAATGCACAAAATGGGCTACACTTAAAAGATAGCCTCACCCTACCGAAAACCTTGTGTAAACCCTCAAATTTTGTTAGCGTCTTTATCCAAGATAAAGTCATTCAAAAGGTGAGGGTTTCGTCATTCCTGAATTATCCGTAGTAGTTCCATGTTATAATGAATCAGAAAGCGTTGCTGCGATGCATACGCGCGTTTTACAGGCATGCAAAGACAGTAAAGTCGCCTCGTTTGAAATTATATTAATCAATGATGGCTCAGTTGATGATACTCTTGATATTATGAAGGCATTATCTGATGCAGACCCACATTTGGTGATAATTGATTTATCACGCAATTATGGACACCAAATGGCTCTAACCGCGGGATTATTCCAAGCCAAGGGAGAGCATATATTTATCCTTGATGCCGATTTGCAAGACCCGCCTGAATTGCTTATACCAATGTTAGAGCGCGCGAAAAGCGGTGTAGATGTTGTCTATGGCCAACGCATTCATCGCGACGGTGAAACGTGGTTTAAACTTTTATGCGCTAAATCATTTTATCGTACATTATCATATCTTTCTAACACCAATATCCCCGAAAATGTTGGTGATTTTCGCTTGATTTCACGCCGCGTTCTGAATGAATTTATAAACATGCCCGAACGTCACCGCTTTATCCGTGGGATGATTGCATGGATTGGTTTTAAACAAGAAGCATTCCCGTATAAGCGTGACGCACGTTTTGCAGGGGAAACCAAATACCCATTTATGAAATTGCTACAATTCGCAGCAGACGCAATCAGCAGCTTTTCTATTCGCCCAATCCGTATCAGCATCCCCTTTGCTCTGCTTGGTGTGCTCCTTGCTGTTGTCCTTGGGTTTTATGCAATATTCGCCTATTTTATCGGCAACACGGCCGCAGGATGGGCATCATTGGCAACGATCATATCCTTCTTCAGTGCATTACAACTTATCTGTATTGGTCTGATTGGCGAATATATCGGTCGCACCTATATTCAGGTGAAAAATCGCCCGCTCTTTATTATTCGTGAGGTTTATACCCAAAAGAAAAAAACGCCTGCAAAAAAAGCAGCAACAAAAAAGAAAACAACAACGCCCAAAGCAAAAGCAGTTAAAAAAGATGGATGAACAATATACGAAAGAAATGGCAGAATTACAGTCTGACCATTGGTGGTATGAAGGCCGCAGGAATATCTTGAGCGCACTTATAGCCAAAATGAAATTGCCGGCGGATGCCACCATTTTGGAGGGGGGATGCGGCCCGGGTGCAAATTTAAAGATGCTGTCTAAATTTGGGAAAGTCAGTGCGTTTGAGCCTGATGATTTTTCAGTGCAACATGCAGGATCAATTTCAGGTTTGGATATAAAAAATGGAACCCTGCCCAATGGATTACCATTTAGCGAATCTTTTGATCTTGTCTGCGCCTTTGACGTGATTGAACATATTGGTGATGATATAGGCAGCGTAAAAGCGCTGTGCGATCATACAAAAACGGATGGATATGCCATTTTTACCGTTCCGGCCTTTCAATTTCTCTGGTCCCATCACGATGACATAAACTTTCATAAGCGCCGCTATACCAAGGCGATGCTACGTGATGTTTTGCAAAAGGCGGGCTATAAGATTGAATTTATATCCTATTACAATTTCTTCCTTTTCCCTTTGGCCGCTGGCATT
>CAXBFT010000303.1:0-2430 GCA_963974945.1 uncultured Alphaproteobacteria bacterium | reverse complement strand
GCGATGCTTGACCATGTTGCGATGACGTTAAAGGGCGGGCCTATTATAAAATCACGTACTGTCCCTTGTGATCTGACCGAAAGTATTATTGCCGCAGCGTTGAGTGATATTCAAGATAATTATGCCGATGTCGAAATCGGTAGCTACCCTCTCTTTATGGATGGAAAACATGGGGTAAATCTGGTGTTGCGTGGGGCAGACGATACCTCTTTATCAGCGGCAGAGCAGAATGTTATTCAAATGATTAAAGATAAAAAAGCTTAGTGATGCCGATCGTTTATATGCTCTCGCATCATTCTTAATTATTGCCGATGTCCTTCAGAGTTTTCTTTTGGGACGATATACATACACGCCAGAAATCCCAGTATAATTCCCATTATTACAATAAAATATAAAGATGCTTTGATGTCTGGTGTTGCTATATTTTCAGGTAAATCAGCCTTTTTAATAAGTGTTTTCGTCATATTATCATCATTGATCTGCATATAGTGATCTGTAATGATATTTGCGATGGCGCGTGCCAAGTGCGGAGAGGCAGAGCTATAGTTTATTTCCATGCGATAATTATCATCAAAAATAATGCTCAATTCTGTATTAAGTTGGTGAATAATTTGTTCTTCCAGAGGGAGTGACGCCTCACTTTTTCTATCATTTTTAAACGTAAAAAGGCCTTCGATAATCTTATCCGTCAATCCCCGATGAAGATTGAGTGCGTGGTTAAACTCTTGTTTTTCTGTAAGGTTGAGTGTCTCTATAATTTGCTTAAACAGCGTATCATTGCGAAGAATAGATATTTGCGATGCAGGAACCTCTCGCGGATATTGCATATCAGATGGGATATGTTCAATATCATCTTTAGCATGATGGATGGGATCTATTTTTATGATCGCTTGCGCCCTATATTGTACAGGTAGCAGTGCAGTTATAAAAATGCCTGATACCAGTGTCAATAAAAAGACACCAACACCAAAAGACCATCTGCGCCGAAGATTATAAAGAGGGATGAGGGGTGTTTGAATGGGTTTGAACAAAATTAGGCTGCTCCGATTTCATTATATGTGCATAAATCCTTTTAAAAGAAGCGTTGCTCTATCTTTATTGAATCGCCAGGCAGGATGGGTGTGTCTTCCGTGGCTTTTATACGTTGTTTTTCATCATTGATTTTACGAATAATGATGGCCTCGCCCTTGGATGCACGCGGCGTATATCCACCTGCAATAGCAATGGCCTTGAAAATATCAAGATCAACCTCATATGCATAACTGCCCGGATTTTTAACTTCACCCAGAATATAAAAAGGCTTTAGCGCAATAATTTCAACAGTGACCTTGGGGTCATTAAAATAACCACCATCGATTAGTTTTTTAGTTATGATATATTGTAGCTCCGTTTTATCAAGACCCTCAGAGGATAAATCACCGATGAGGGGCATGGTTATACGCCCTTTGGCATCAACGCGAAAATCACCGGTTAATTCATCAACCCCGAAAACATAAATACGCAAATGATCACCGGCATTTAGACGATAGGGATCATTGACATTATTTTCAGTAACAGAAGAGGGGGATATCTTCTCATCCGCATAACTTGTTGAAAATGAAAATAGCAAGCAACACATCATAAGAATGAATATCATAAATCTATTTTGACTAATCTTCATAGTGTTAAAACTTTCTGTATTTATCTGCATCATATGGCTATGTATTTTTAAGCTCGCTTAAGGGTAGCTTATTCAGAATAACATACGGGGTTGTTTTAGACGATTTTCTTAAAATTTCCCCTGATTTTTTCAAGATAGTCTTGGGCGTTTTTCCCCATGCTGCGACAATAACGGTTTCATCTGACAGCGCAGCAAGGATTTCTGCATCAGATGCGTTAAGCGCAGATGCACTATCAATAATGACATAATCATAAAGGAGCTTTATATCCTCTAAATATTTTTTAAAACGTCCCGCGATCAGGAGATCGGATGAAAAATTATTTTCGACCCCGGATGGAATGACGGATAAGCCATTTTCATCTTGTGCAATAACATCGTTAAGCGTGTTTAAGCCCGAAAGAAGTTCATATAATCCGGGAGATTGCGGCACTTCTGTCATTTGTGCAATGCGCGGAAAAATTGTATTGGCATCAATGATAATTGTCTTCTTACCGATAGATTGTAAATAGCTTGCCAAGGCCAAGGCGGTAAGGGTTTTCCCCTCACCAATACGGGCAGAGGTAAATAAGATTGCCTTTGTTTTATCTTGCGAAACGATGTGAATATAGATGCGTTTGATTTCCTCTATATAGATTGAGCGTTGTTTAGAAAGAACGCGCGCGACAGGATTTTTTTCCTTAGGCAGGGTGCCGAGTAATTTAAGATTAAGTATATCTCTGACATCGTCATTTTTTTGTATCCCGTTATCTCTCATCTCTAAAACGATAGCC
>CAXBFT010000302.1:0-2432 GCA_963974945.1 uncultured Alphaproteobacteria bacterium | reverse complement strand
CGCCAAAGATTTGCGCCGCCTGACCCATAAAACCATCAAGGGCGTTAGCGAAGCGATTGAAGCATTTTCAATGAACAAGGCCGTGGCGCTTATGCGGGAATTTTACAATGGTTTTACATCATTCAAGCCCCAAGATGCCGGCGATAAATTTGCATTAAGCGAAGCCATCACCAATTTTATCATCATGATAAACCCCATCATGCCACATTTGGCAGAGGAGCTATGGGCAAATCTTGGTCACACGACAATGCTTGTCAATACGCCATGGCCATCCTATGATGAGGCACTGCTCACTGCGGACACCATTACCATCGGCGTTCAGGTGAATGGTAAGGTACGCGCCACCATCACCCTTCCCGCCGAAGCGGATGCAGATTTAGCGCAGAAAGTGGCATTGGAACAAGATGGTGTTATACGCGCAATGGATGGAAAAGCTTTGCGTAAATTCATATATGTGCCAGGGCGCATTGTTAACGTTGTAGTAGGGTAATTGAAATGAAAAAAATACTGATCCTTTCTTGTGTAACGCTATCAACAATATCCCGGACCGTAGCGGCCAATATTTACGCAATGCCCTTATTGATCGCTTTTACCGTGATGGCCGCCCGATTAATCCACACTATACGCTTAATATCTCTGAAGTTCAGGAAAGCAGTATTGATTTAGATATAACCAAAGATTCTGATGCGACGCGCGCACAGCTTCGCCTTACGTCATCTTTTACCCTGACGGACACACAAAGCGGTGAAATTGTCCTCAGCCGTCCACTCAAAGCAATTTCAAGCTATAACGTGCTTACCAGTGAATTTTCAACCCGCGTTTCTGCCAAAAACACGCGTGAAAATGCACTTAATGACATTGCACGCCAAATTGAATTGCAAATCGCGCTTTATCTGAAACGATAAAAATTAACAAATAATCTTGACGATTTGCAAGATGATCGTCTATAAACATTCTACTGTTCTACACAGTCCCGGCATTTGAAGGATCAGCTTGCACCGCGTTATCAAAGCTAAAGCGCCATGGTCGTTATTCGCCCGTGGTATCCCTAACAGGAACCGCGAAGGAGCGAAAAGATGACGGCACAGTCCTCAACACTTAATACCGACTATTTCAACCGCAGGCCATTTAGCGGCCATGGGTTTATCCTCGACTTTAAGGAGGCTGCACGCGCATTGCCTGCCGATACAGGGCGCGATTATATCCCCGCCCTTGATTGGCGCGTAAAAAATGGAAATATGTATAGCGGAGCCGAAAGGCAAGAGCTTCTAACGCGCCGAAGATCAGATGCAGAAACAAAGATCATCGCAACCTTTGACCCCAAAGATACAAGCAATCTTCCTGATATAACGGCTTGCGCCTTTAACGTCAAAAAGGCTGGTGATATGTATATTGCTGTCCCTGATGCACTGGAAACTGTTTTGCCTAAAATACATACCGCGGCGATGGATGCATTACAGCTTTACGGAGCAGAGCTATTTGCAAAAACGAATATGAGCTTTATTGTCCAGCGCAATACCATAGAAACAGGCGAAGCGGCGCGCCCGCATTTTGCGCATTGGCATAACCATATTACCAATCATGAATCCATTGATATGGCCTATCTTTTCCATGACATTTTGGGAACAGAAAATAAGCTCACCCATCACAATGGCGCATCCATAAAAACCACTGAGGTTATAGCGCCTGACCATGTCATGCCCCGCTTTGGCGGTGAAATCATGCATCGATCACAACCCAATGAAAATAAAACAAGCCGTAGAGAATGGGGCGCACTTACCATCAATATCGAACCCGCACGCGGGGGACGAAGCCAGAATCATAGAAGCGAAAATGACGCACAAGTCAGTGAGAATAGCGCTTTTTTCGACGCTTTCAAAAAGGCTGCAAATCATGTTATAGGGCAAGATCAATCAGTACATCGATTAGAACACCCGCAAACCCTGATTGAATTCACCAATACACATATAGAGCATAACTAAATCACGAAGGTGATGCGCTCTAATTCTTCGTGTCTTTTTTCAGGACTTTCTAAGTCAGGGGCGCAATGCGGCAAAGAATCTAACAACAGAATATGCCCATCGGGAATAGAATGAAATTCATTACGCTCATTTAAAATAATGGTTGGCTTACCCAGCAAAGCAAATGTCAGGGCAGTTGAATGTATATGACCTTCTGCCTCAAAATCTGCGGGATATTCAGAATTATACTTCAACAATATCTCATGTTGTTCCTTTGGCGCAGCCTGATGAAATATCTGCTCCAAATCAATTGCCGTATTCCATACCTGTCTGGGAAAGCCGGCCACAGCCATTTTAAAATATTTCTTAAGCTGGAAATCATTCGTATCATAATGAACGTCTAAAAAATCTTTACCAATGGGAAAGGCAGATTTCGCGCCCTCAATCACTTTATCAGAAACCTGATAAGGC
>CAXBFT010000301.1:0-2478 GCA_963974945.1 uncultured Alphaproteobacteria bacterium | reverse complement strand
CAAACGTAAGCGCGGGTTCATTGCCGGATCAGCACCACCAATTTTAGAGGAGACGGTAATTTCACGCCCTAATTTTGAGAATATTTTTGCTCTCTTTTTATCCTGCGCACCTTTGCGATGTTGGATATTTGCCCATTTTGAATGACCTGCCATTGTACTCGTAACTCTTTTATTAATATATATTTTAGATAGTCAGCGAGTATAAGCATGCCTCTCTCCAAAGAAAAGAGGGAAATCAGTTTTAATTTGTCATTATGCGTGTATATTTTATTTATTATACATTTCAGAATCACGCACTATTTTAACATTATTTGACATTGTAATTTATAAATGACCTATCGTTTTGCACATATCACTATTTTGCTGGTTGAAGATAACCAGGCAATGCTCGGCCTTATAAGAGCCGTCTTACAATCTTTTGGTGTCGGCAATATCGTCACCGCCCTTAATGGTGACGATGCCTTTGCCGCATATTGCAGACATAATCCGGATTTGATTATTACCGATTGGATGATGGAGCCATGCGATGGTATCGCCCTTAGTCGTCGTATTCGTAATGACCCCAAAAGCCCTAACCAATTTGTACCTATTATACTAATGACAGGCTTCAGTGAAAAAGGCCGTGTTTTTCATGCGCGAGATGCAGGAATCACTGAATTCCTTGTAAAGCCCTTTAATACGAGAGATTTGTATAAAAGGCTTTATCAACTCATCGAAAAACCAAGACAATTTGTTCGTAATGAAGGCTTTTTTGGCCCTGATCGCCGCAGAAAAGCATTAGATGGTTATGACGGCACATTAAAAAGGCAAGATGATAACAAAAGTGAAAAAGTGCGGATCGAAATTCCTGTAACTGAAATTGATTTTGAATAATAGAAATACAAACATATGACAGATATTAAACATTATAACCAAGAACCAAAGCGCAACGCCGAATTCATCACCCCACCCAACACCTTAAAGGCAAAAGTGGGATCAGGCGGATTAAGCGATCAAATTTTAGACCGCGCACAAGAGTTATTGGAAAAACATACAATCGATTTCACCCCCCTTGCGGAGCTATATCTTGATAGAATGAAAACAGGGATTGATGATGCCAAATCGTTAATGAAAAACAACGAAAGCGAAGACCTAATTGCTCAGATACTCATCCCCTGTGTTCAGCTCAAGGCAAACGGAGCAATGTTTCATTATCCGCTGGTCACACGAGTTGCAGACCGTTTTGTCCAATTTATGGAAGTTGTCGATCATATTGACGAAGAAACGATCTCAATCGCAGAAGCATTCTATACAACCATAAAAATTGTTGTTGCCAGTAAGATTAAAAATAATGGTGGAACTCAGGGAGAAGCTCTTGTCGATGAATTAAACAATGCTTGCAAGCGTTATTTCGATAAGCACAAAGACAACATAAAATTTAAAAAATAGCCCCTTACCTACCCCTTTGGCATGGTCTCACTCAGTATATCTCCAATGCGTATTGGTTCAATTGAAAGCGCTTTGCCAGTATGGTCATTTGTAATAACCAACGCGCCGCACAACATCATATTTTCACTGGCCGGTACAAAATGATCACCGGGTAATTTTTTGGTAAAACGATGCACAGCTGTTTCTTTTTTCATGCCGATAACACTATCATAATCACCGCACATCCCTGCATCACTCATATACGCCGTACCGCCTGTCATAACATGCGCATCGGCTGTTGGCATATGGGTATGTGTCCCGATGACCGCGGAGATTCTGCCTGCAAAATGATGTCCGAATGACATTTTTTCTGATGTCGTTTCACCATGCAAATCAACAAATATGGCATTACAATTTTGTCCCAAACGATACTCCGTAAGTATATCCTCCATAACTGCAAACGGATCATCTAACGGGTCCATAAATAAACGGCACATCATATTCACAACTAAAATTTTACGACCATCCATAAGCTCATGCAGAACATGGCCATTGCCAGGTGTTGTCTTTTTCGGGAAGTTGGCTGGGCGCAATAATTTCGGATCACGCGTAATGTATTTTAGAATCTCACGCTGATCCCAGACATGATTTCCCGTTGTAATAATATCCGCGCCCCAACCATAAAACTCCTGACAGAACTTTTCAGTAATACCGCGCCCATGCGCTGCATTTTCACCATTAACAATGGCAATATCGGCATTCAAATCTTTTTTGATTTTCGGCAAATACTTCTCTAATGCTTCACGACCTGCGCGCCCCATTGTGTCGCCAACAAATAAAATTCTCATACTCTATCTTCTTTCTTCACTAAATTGGTGCGCGCCTTGTTCGGTAATAACCCAATTCATTTTTACATCATGTTCTTCACGCGGCAGATTGAATAAGCAGGCTTGCTTGGCATAGCCTACGCCAATAGCGGTAACATTATTACCCGCTATAAGATGTTCTAACGTTGCATCATAATACCCGCCGCCAAAACCAAGGCGATACCCCTGACGATCAAACGCCAAA
>CAXBFT010000300.1:0-2548 GCA_963974945.1 uncultured Alphaproteobacteria bacterium | reverse complement strand
TCCAACCTTAATGACACCGGGCAGTGTCAACACCCTGATGGGTATTACCCGTATTATACGAGAGCAACTTGCGCCTAATCATAAATATTTCATCGTTGAGATGGGGGCATATGGGCCGGGTTCAATTGCATCTTTATGCCAATTAACACCGCCAAATATTGGCATGATTACCGCAATTGGCCACGCACATTATGAGCGTTTTAAAACGTTGGAAACGGTTGTCCATGCCAAATATGAGCTTGCCGAATCTGTTCTCGCGCGCCGCGGCACGATGATTGTGCATGAAAAAACCTTGAAATTCCCCTACTCCCGCGATATGCGCGCCCGCAATATGGACAGCTTCATCGTTTGTGGAGAGCCGATGAACACCGCGCAACCAAAAAATGCACAGGAATATAGCTATCTCACCCCCGATGATCTGCATATTATCGCCGTGGAGCAAACCCCAAAAGGCATCTGCGCCAATATAAAATGGAAAGATGAGAAATACACCCTACGCGCGCCGCTTTATGGTGTGCATCACGGGCATAACATCGCCCTCGCCTTTGCCTGCGCCATGTCACTGGGGATGGAGGCTAAAGATATTAAATCTGCCCTTGCCCGCCTGCCTCAAATTCAACACCGATTAGAGGTGAAAGCGCAAATTGATGGAACGATCATCATCGATGATGCCTTTAATTCCAACCCTCCGGGGTTTCGCTCTGCTCTCCATGTTCTTGGTATTTTGGCCAAAGATAATATCGAACAGAAAGGGGCTGGTCGTGCCATTCTCATCACTCCGGGCATTGTTGAGCTTGGCGGGGCGCATGATGAGGTACATAAAACCATCGGTGGCTTAGCCGCCACTATTTGTGATATTGCCATCGTCGTCAACGGCGCACGTATCCCCACATTTTTAGAAGGGCTTCGCGGTACAAAAACCCGCACGCAGATCAAAGAATTCGATACTTTCGCGCAGGCGCAAGAATGGATTATCGCCAATAAAAAAGCGGGAGATGTCATCCTCATTGAAAACGACCTCCCCGATATTTATGAGCGTGTTTTGAAGATATAAACTCTGTGCAATTTATGCTATAATAACAGAGTATATTTTGAGGAGAACATCATGCGCTTGATTACCGCCATTTTTGCCCTGTTTTGTATGACCATGCCAACCGCACAGGCCAATGCGTCAAGCGCCGAAGGCTATTGGCTGACGGAAAATGAGCGCGCGGTTATTCATACATTTGAATGCGATAAGGGCCTATGTGGGAATATCTATTGGATCATTGAGGGCGGCATGCAATATGATGTAAAAAACGTTGACGAGGCCAAACGCTCTATACCTATGTGCGGCTTACAAATTTTATGGGGTTTTGAAAAAGATGGCTCCGATTGGGATAATGGCAATATTTACAAGGCCGATGATGGCGATATTTATAGCGCGAATATAACGATTAAAGATGAAAGCACGCTTTCACTGCGCGGATATGTCGGCATTCCTCTCTTTGGTAAATCTCAAAAATGGACCCGTGTATCAATGGATGATTATGCCCCTTGCGCGGATTGAGCCTCAAGCATAATTGGAATTACCAATCAAGAACATCTGCTTTTACAAATCTTTGCATTTTCAGGTTATCTAATTTCTCTTGGCCTATACGCGAAATATCCTTCGCATCATCAATATATATTTGATATGTAGGGTTTTCATTTGCCATGCGCGTAACTAAATCTGATGCCATTGCCATACGCTGCGCATCTTTCATGGAAGGATTGGTTTCATATAAGGAATCAATTAATGTCTCTAGGGGGTTTATTCCTGCGACATATTCATCTGAACTCACAAGCTCTTCCTTAAACCGATTCATCGATCCTGCCAATATACTTGGTAAAGCGTTAACTTGGTTTTTTCCCTTGGCATTTTCTGAAAAAGCCTCTGTTACTTTTTGAACTATATTTTTTAGAATACTCATTTTTCACCAATCCTACGAATTTCCCAATGTAGCTTTATGCCGCAATCATCTTGCACACAGCGAATAAGCTCATCGCCTAAAGCTTCTAAATCACTGGCAGTGGCATTGCCTGCATTAATCATAAAATTCAAATGCTTATCACTCATGCGCGCGCCGCCGATTTGAAGGTCTCGCCCGCCGACACGTTCCACCAATTGCCATGCCTTTATTCCCTCTGGTAAACCCGCCTTAGAAAGCTGCTCTGCACTGGGGTTGGCAAAGGTTGATCCACCCGTCTTTTCACTAATGGGCTGCGTGGTTTGGCGTTTAGATTTAATATCCTTCAAGCGCTCACGCACAATGGAAACATCTTCTGCTTGCCCCTCAAAGACCGCCGCCACAAAGACAGACCCTTCCGCAACACCGCAATAACGGTATCGCATATCCATATCCTCGGGGGTCATTGCAACGCTATACCCACCGCGATCAAGCGTCATCGCGCCAATCAGCACGTCTTTAACCTCTGCGCCATATGCACCTGCATTCATGCGCAACGCGCCGCCAACTGTTCCGGGAATACCGGACAGAAATTCAAGACCTCCAATTCCCGCCTTTGC
>CAXBFT010000299.1:0-2560 GCA_963974945.1 uncultured Alphaproteobacteria bacterium | reverse complement strand
GTGGGCGTGAGTGTTGTCTGCCCCGGATTTGTCAAAACGCGCATGACGGCAAAAAACGACTTTAAAATGCCACTTATGATTGATGGTCACAAAGCAGCCAATATTATTGCAAAAGGGCTGAAAAAGGATAAGGGGCGTATTGTTTTTCCATTTATTTCAGGGTGTATGGCGTGGTTTATTGCTATATTACCTGACTTTATGGCACAATATATCTTGTCATCGACTCCTTCTAAACAAAAGGAATAGGCCGAGCATTATAATTAATTCTTGATCGCACTATAAAAAGGGAGTATTACAAAACTTAATTTTGGTAGTGTCATATATATATATAATTGTATATAATAAATTATAAAAAAAAATATATAAGTAAAATTTATAAAAAAATAGTATTTTGGTGGATGTAAATGAGATATTTTAATTATGAATATAACAGAGATTGAGCATAATGTTGGGGTCGCTGTAAGTCTGCTCAAGGCTTTATCAAATGAGAAGCGATTGCTTATTGTTTGTGCGCTTCATAAAGGTGAAAAAAGTGTTGGTGAGTTAGAGGCGCTTGTTGATTTAAGCCAATCAGCATTGTCACAACATTTGGCCCGTTTACGCAAAGATGGTGTTGTCCAAACACGCAGAGAAGCGCAAACCATTTATTATACATTGGCTGATGCGGCAACGAATGAAGTCTTGCGCTGTCTTTATGGGATTTACTCTCCTGAATAATGCTCTATGGCATTTTGTCCAGTGCATGCACGACATCTTCTATTGATATATCGTTGATATTATCTCTTTGAATTGTCTTTACATTTTTTCCTAATGGCGCATGGCGCATTGGTGTGCTGTGTCTTGAGAATAATGTTATCGTTTTACATCCTGTTGGCCCAATCATATGCATGGGGCCTGTATCATTGCCAATGGCGGCTTTGGCTTTATATGCAAGCGCGGCAATTTCAAACAAAGATGTTTTTCCTGTCAGATTTATGGCATCCGGGCAGTGGGTCATAATCGTGTCATTGACTTCTTTTTCAGCTAGAGTGCCAAGCAATACTATTTGATAGCCCTGTTGCATGAGTATTTTTGCCAAAGCGCCATAATGATCGCTCGGCCAGCGTTTCTGCGGATGTTGCGGCGCGGATCCGGGTACAAATAAGATATAGGGCGCGCGTAAGTCAAAGCATGAAAGATCCTCATCTATCCATTTTAAATCATCAATTTCAACGCCGCTAACACCAGCCAGCGCCAATGTTTGTTTATGCCCGTCAAAGGCGTGGCCGGCAATGCGATCGGCTGAGGCATTGCGATGTGATGCCCCCTTTGCAACGCCAACCCATTCAGGGCGTTTTACACCAGCAAAAAGTTTGAAATACATATTGGTTCTGTCATTATTTTGTAGGTCGTAAATGCGTGTGAAGGCGCCTTTTATCAGGGTTGATCGTAAAGAGAGCAGGCCAAATATATTGTGCATTTTGGGGCGCGTATCAATGATTACATCATCAAAATATCCACAACGCTCACCAAAGGGCTTAAACATTTTTGTTGTCATTAAGGTCATGTGCGCATCAGGGTGATGTTTGCGAATAGCGGCCATAGGGCCAAGAGCCTGAACGAAATCTCCCAAAGCGCTGAGTTTGATAATAAGAATTTTATCTTTTTTGTCGGGTTGCTGATGGCTCATTATTTCGGGGCATTTAATTTGTTTTCGTCTGATATTTCTCGATCCTTTGGAAAAGGCTCTGCATTATTTTGCAAGTGGATGGAGCTATTCTCTATAAGCTCGGCATAAATATCAAGTGTCTTTTCAGCCATGAGGGTTTTGGTGAAATGCGCCGCAATATGCGCCATGGCCCGAGTGCCAAGCATGGCCCGTTGCGAGGCGTTAAGGGAGAGCGCTTCGTCGATTGCTTGTGCCAAGGCATCTGAATTTGCAGGCGGGATCAGCCAACCTGTTTCGCCGCGTAGGATCGTTTCCTGCGCGCCGCCATGATCGGTCGCGATAATCGGCCTGCCCATGGCCTGCGCCTCAACCGGGATGCGGCCAAACCCCTCGGGATCGGTGGATGCAGAGACCACAACTGTTGAAAGCATATAAGCAGCAGGCATGTCATGGCATTGGTCGATCAGGCGTATTTGCGCCCCCAGGCCATATTTCTCGATTGCTTCTTCAAGCTCTTTTCTATATTCGCTCCGCCCTTGGTCAGAGCCGACAATGACACAAAACAGGTCGTTTCGTTTCAACTTTGATAGAGCTTCGATCAGGACATGGTGACCTTTCCAACGGGTCAAACGACCCGGTAACATCACAATATTTGAGCCGTCAGGTATGCGCCATTCTTTGGCAATATTAATCATGCGTTCTGCCGATACGGCAGTGGGGTGAAACCTATCCATGGGGATGCCGCGATGGATAACACGAATGCGCTCCGGGTCAATTGTATAGTTTTTCTGTAGATATTTTGCCACATAATGAGATATGGCGATGACAATTTCTCCATGCGCAATCGATCCATTATATAGGCGCTTAACCTCACCACTAATATTATACGGGGCATGGCATGTGGTCATAAAA
>CAXBFT010000298.1:0-2562 GCA_963974945.1 uncultured Alphaproteobacteria bacterium | reverse complement strand
TATATTTACATTGCCGTTGAAGCTGCCTGTAAATTTATAATCTTGATAATTTCCCCCGTCATCTTGCACAGGAATACTTGTCTCTCCAGTGATTTTTTTATTGATTTTTTCACATGTTCCTTTGTGAATATCATCTAGAATAAGCGTTAGGTCGCTGCAATTTGCGCCGCAATCTGTTTGATCTGCCCCTATGCCCAGAACGACGATTTCACTATAGGCCCAATCGCCGCCGTTATTTGTGTTTGGTGGCGGCGGGCGGGATGAAACGCGTCCGCCATTCGGGTGAAAAACGTGACAGGAAAAATCAGTGCGCGCATTTATGTTGATATAATCGGTATCTGAGCCATCAAAGGGGGAGCGCTCGAAGCTGATCTCATCATCCGAGCATCGATTGGACACGCGAAGGATGGTTATGCCATGGGCAACGGCCCCCGCATATTGTGTCAGATCAGAGGAGGCAAGTAAGGTGCTTTCTGACCCGTGGCTTGTGCTTCCTGTGCGGCTAGAGGAGCTTACTGCATAGGTCAACGCCCCAAATAGGGCCGCTGCAATCAAAACCAAAAATAAAATATTGCCTGATTGTTTACGATAAGCCTGCATTATTTAATCCTATTTGCATAAGAAAATTAAGCATAAGGGTTTTTACTTGCGCGCACAAGTAGACGTATCGGCACACCTGGAATATCAAAATCACGACGTAATTTATTAATAACATAGCGCCTATATGAATCCGGAAGCTCCTTAGGACGGGAGACCCATAGGGCAAAAGTCGGTGGGCGTGTTTTAATTTGTGTAATATATTTCAAACGGTTATGGCGACCGCCGACCAAAGGCGCAGGATTTTGACTTTCAACCCCTGCCAGCCAGCGATTCAGGCCGCCTGTTGGGATACGTTTATTCCATACGGCATAAGTTTCAAGGGCTTTGTAGAATAATTTATCGATATTCTTGCCGTTTTGCGCCGAAATTGTTGCAAATTGCAGGTCACGGCTTTGTGCTAAAGAGGTTGAGAGCTTATACTTAATGTCTTCCAAAACTTCTGATCGATCTTTGACCACATCCCATTTATTTACCGCCAGCGTAAGGGCGCGGCCTTCTTCTAAAACGTGCTGTGCAATTTGAAGGTCTTGTTTTTCAAGGAAAATATTACCATCCATAACAAGAATAACAATTTGTGCAAGACGAATGGCGCGCATGGAGTCTTCGGCCGACATTTGTTCAATTTTGTTATCGACTTTAGATTTTTTACGCAAGCCTGCCGTATCAACAAGCTTGAACTTACGTCCTTCATATTCCCAATCAACGGCAATAGCATCGCGTGTTATACCTGCTTCAGGGCCGGTCATCACACGTTGTTCTTTTACAATAGCATTAAGTAATGTTGATTTACCGACATTCGGGCGGCCAACAATTGCAATTTTAATTGGTTTTTCAGGATCATCTTCTTCTTGTTCAAAGACGTAATCTTCCAAACCTTCTAAATCATCAATCGCGCCCATATTAATGGCGTTTTCTAATCCGGCATCCAGATCTATAATGTCTTTGGGGAAGTGGGGATCAAGGGCGTTAAATAATTCTTCGAAGCCAAGGCTGTGTGCGGCGGACATTTGCACAGGCTCACCAAAACCAAGGCCGTATGATTCAGCCGTACCGCTTTGTGATGTTTTATTATTTTCGCATTTATTAACAACCAAAATGACAGGTTTATTTTGCTTGCGCAGGAACATGGCAAAATGCTCATCCGCGGGGGTTACGCCTTCGCGTCCATCGATCACAAATATCAAAACGTCGGCGCGTTCAAGCGCGGCATCTGTTTGCTTGCGCATACGTCCTTGTATGGAATCGTCAAAGGCTTCTTCCAATCCTGCCGTATCGATCAGGATCATTTTCTGACCGAACATATCACCTTCGGCCTCGCGCCAGTCGCGTGTCACACCGGGCGTGTCATCAACAATAGCAAGCTGCTTACCTGCCATTTTATTAAATAGCGTAGATTTTCCGACATTCGGGCGGCCGATAATGGCAATTCTTAACATGATAAATCACTTGTCTTTATATTGTGTACAATGTTTCTTCGCAGCACCTACCACAGGGCTTTATCACCTTTACCACTTATTTTGTACAAAAATAAATATAAGAGGTTCGGTTTTTTTTAACGTAAAGGCTTGTTTTTATTGATAAGCGTTGAGCGTTCCATTCTCACCAATGACGTATAAAATACCATCGGCAATGATAGGCGCGATCTGCGTATCTTGCTTTATGTTAACCTCGCGGGCAATATCGCCGTTTTGCGGAGAAATTTCAACTATATAACCATGTGATGATATTAAAATAAGTTTATCAGAGGCTAAAAGCGGCCCATTCCAACGGATTGGGTCCTCTTTCTTTTTCGCATTTTCAAAAAGAGGAAGCTCTTTAATCCATAAAATAGTGCCATCGGTAATATTAAGGGCAATGAGCTGGTTGTCAGAGGACATCACAAAAAGGGTTTTTCCCGCCACCCATGGTGTTTGTGATCCGCTGACCTCACGTTGCCAAACACGCGTGCCTGTACGTTCATCA